>CALWWO010000199.1 GCA_944385265.1 uncultured Oscillospiraceae bacterium | reverse complement strand
TTTTTGTCGGGCGCCTGCTTCAGCAGATCCACAAATCCTTCTCCAATGGTTCCCAGTACCAATGCGGCACAGTTGCTTGGAATAGCGGTCTGCACCATTTCTTTCTGAGAAGGCAGGTCCTTCGCCGATTCAGAAGCCGGTCCCCGGAATGTAATCTCGTATCCGTACTTTTTCGCAGCGTCCTGGGCGCCCGCCTTCACCGACTGCCAGAAGGCATGGGACTCACCCTTCGCCACGACAGCGATCGTTTTGCCGCCGCCCTCGGTATTCTGACATCCCGCCATGGCCAACGCAGAGGTTGCCAACAGCATTACCGCCAGCATAGCGCTAATGATCTTTCTTGTCCTTTTCATAAACAATACCTCTCTTTCTTTTATTTTGAACTCTTATCGATATTTTTACTGTCACGTATTTCCTGCCGCAGAGCGGCGATTTTTTCATCCCTTACAGTACGAATCGCCGTGATTTCCTGTTCAATTGCCTGGAAACGCTCTCTGCGTTCCGTTTCTTTCAGCTTCCGGTCACTCAGTATCACATCCTGTTCCCGGCGTTTCTCTTCAATCATATGGGCTGTACGCTGTCTGAGATTTTTAATATCCGTCCGTTTTCCGACTTTGGACGCCCGAACGTTTTTCAGCACGTCCATCAGCACAGCCACGACTACAATGATGCCGGTTAAAACGTAAGTTACATATGTCGCGCTGACGTTGAAACTCAATCTGGCCAACACAAAATTCAATCCTGAACGGATCACTACCAGCATCAGGCCGCCAACCACCGATCCAAATATAGAGGCCACACCGCCTGCCGCACTTGTCCCGCCGATATATACGCCGGCAATAGCGTCTAATTCCATGCCGTTTCCCGTGGCAGCAGCGACTGTCGCGAATGACGCCGCCCAGAAAATAGCCGCGATTCCCGCTCCCAAGCCGCTTATCGTATAGGCAATCATTTTGTATTTTACCGTATTGATACCCGAGAGCCGGGTAGCCTCTTCATTACTTCCGATGGATAGGATATAACGTCCGATTTTATTTTTGTACATCAAATACATACATAAAATCATAAACCCTATGACCCAGAACAGTCCGGTCGGAATAGAATTGGCACTGGAAAATACCGCGTTGAACCAAGTCCCATTCGGGAAGAAAATATTAGGAATGGAGACGAGGATGGCGCTCAGACCTCTTGCCAGCATCATGGTACCCAGGGTGGCAATAAATGCCGGCAATTTGAGCTTTGCCACCAGAAACCCGTTGAGCAGTCCAAAGACCGCTCCGATAGCGATCATCACAGGGATGGTCGCCCATAACGGCATCCCGCCCATATACAGCTTCCCGGCAATGACCGCCGAAGCGATGCATACGGTTCCGATGGAAAGGTCAATGCCGCCTGTGGCAATGACAAAAGTCACACCCAATCCCATGATTGCATAGGGCGCCAGCGACTGCGCCATGCTGACGATGTTATAACTTTCCAAAAAACTGGGGTTTAAGGCGTAAAAGAGAGCCATCAGCACAATGAGGGCCAATATGATAATCATGTTCTGTTTGCCCTTCGTCTGTATAAAAGTTGACGTCCGGACTCCGAACCGGCGAATACGCCTAGAAAAATTAATACTTACATTCTCATTCATAGTTTATTCCTCCCTCATTGTCGCGTATTTCATAATCTCTTCCTGCGTGGCATCCCGTATGTCCAGCACCGCGGTGATCCTTCCCTCGCACATTACGACGACACGGTCGCTCAATCTCTGTATCTCAGAAAGCTCTGAAGATATCATGATGATTGATTTTCCCTGGGACGCCAGTTCTTCCATCAGTTCATACATCTCACTCTTTGCCCCCACGTCAATGCCGCGGGTGGGTTCGTCAAAAATAAAGATGTCGGAATTCTTGATCAGCCAGCGGGCGATGATGACCTTTTGCTGATTGCCGCCCGACAGGTTTTTCAACAACTGCTGCATGGACGGCGTCTTGGTGCGCAGTTTGAGATTTGCCTCTTCCGCTCGTTTTTCTATGGCCGAGTCATTGATGAATCCGCCGGATATAAATTTATCTAAGGACGCCAAAACAGTATTTTCCGCCACTGACTTTTCCAGCATCAGCCCGTATCGTTTTCTGTCCTCGGAAAGATAGCAGATGCCGTTTTTCACAGCCTGCTCAGGCGTTCTGATCTTTACTTCGCGACCGTTGACATAGATCTCGCCGCTGTCAAAGGGGTCAGCGCCGTAGATGGCCCGAGCCGTCTCCGTACGGCCGGCGCCCATCAGTCCGGAAAAACCTAATATTTCCCCTTTTCGTAAAGAAAAACTGACATTTTTAACCAGATTGCCGCTGCATAAATTTTTTACCTCCAGAACCACCGGGGCGTCAGGAGGACAGGCGCTGCATTCTTTTTTATCCCCATAGATCACACGTCCCACCATCATACGAACAATTTCATCTTTGGTGGTTTCTTTCGTAATCAATGTCCCGACATACTCGCCGTCCCGCATTACAGTCACACGGTCGGAAATTCGATTGATTTCATCCATTCTGTGCGAGATATAAATCATGCCGATCCCTTTTTTTCGCAGGTCTTCCATGATGGCGAACAGCTCCTCCACTTCAGTCTGCGTCAAAGCTGCCGTAGGCTCGTCCAAAATCAATAATTTGGAATCGTGGGACACGGCCTTCGCGATCTCTACCATCTGCTGCCTTCCCACAGTTAAAGTACCCAAAACGGCGCCCGGGTCAATTTGTACGCCGATCTTCCGAAACAGTGCGGCGGCGTCTTCTTCCATTTTACGGTCGTCTATAAAGCCGAACCGCTTAGGTTCCCGGCCGATATATATATTCTGGGCTACCGTAAGATGATTCATCATATTGAGTTCCTGATGAATAATACTGATGCCCGCCTCCTGTGCTTCGGCGATGTT
>CALWWO010000198.1 GCA_944385265.1 uncultured Oscillospiraceae bacterium | reverse complement strand
CAGATCATCCGACAGGTTGCGCTCAACTGTCTGAACAACAACCTGGTGCTTCTGGGCAAGTCGCAGGAACCGCACCAGTTTGCGCTGCTTGGTATCAATGGCGGAAAGCCGCGGTACCAGGACAATGTCGATGCTTTCCTTCCGGATTTGCCGAATCAACCGGCGGAGCGCCGGCCGCCAGAAGCGGTCTGCGCGGCCGATATCCATGCCAATGCCGAGGGGATCATAGCCCTGATTCTGTGCTGCGGTCAGCATCTCCAGCTTTTGCCGGATTGCCTGTTCTTCTGTTTGACAGCACAGATAAATCCACGCCCGCGGGTAAAAAAATGTATTCCGCTTACCGGAGATTTCTTGGTTCATCTGCCTTGTTCCCTCACTCATCTGTTTCATCATACCCCGGCAGCACCATCCAGTGGCGGCCGGCCGGCTCGATCCACTGGCCGTTCTTAGCCCCGAATGTATGGATGCCATATTGCAGAAGCGACATGAGCAGGCCGTCCAATTCCGCCTGCCCGCAGTGCAGGTGCTCTGTATCGATCACCGTCAGCACATCCACCTCGCCCGCCGCCGCGGCCCGCATCAGGTCGACCATGCCGGGGCGCAGCGAGAGCGGCTGAGCCTCGCTGCCGGCCTGGGCAAACAGCTCCATCACGCAGGGCCATTGCAGCTTTCGCAGCGCCCGGTGGCAAATTAACTGCTGCTGGCGCATGGTCAGGTCAGAATCTTTGACTTCCTGGATAAAACAGATTGCTCTCATGGTGTTCCTCCATTTTGTTATCCTGTGTTAATTGTGATTGGAATTGGTCAAAAAATAATCCGGGCTTTTGTGTGCCCGAAGGAATGGTTCGATGTCCTCAATTTTGGTTGTGACCGGGATGCCCTCCGGCAGCGCATTTAGCACGACCTGGTGGTAGCGCCCGCCGGGCGCGGCCCGCGGGTCGAGGATGGCTACCACGCAGCTGTCGGCCTCGGTGCGGATAGCACGGCCAAAGCCCTGCCGCAGCTTCTGCTGCATTTCCGGTACGATCTCGGCCTGAATGTAGCTGTGCAGGTCTGGGTATTGCTGCCGCTGGGCTTCCCGTACCGGGTCCGGCACCGGGAAGGGCAGCCGCGCGATTACGAGTAGTGACACCATATCGCCGGGGAAGTCCACGCCCTCCCAGCAGGGGCCGCCGGCCAGCAGCACGGCATTGTTGCAGCGTTTGAACTGCTCCACAAACCACTGCCCGCCTCGTGGGGCCTTGAACAGCGGCACCGGCAGTTTCCCTTCCAACTGCTCATACACATGACCCATCTGGTCATACGAGGTGAACAGCACCAGCGTATGGCCGTGGGCGGCAAGGACGAGCTGTTCGATTTGGCTGGTCAGCTGCTCGTTGGTGACTACCCTGCGCCGGTGTTTGGTTGGCGGGCGCGGAAACAGAAGCAGGCCGTTCTCGGCGTAGGCAAACGGGGATGGAACTTGGAGTGTTCGCACCGGCACGCTGGCTTCCAATCCCAACTGACGTTTACTGTGTGCGAAATCCTGCCCCGCCGCCAGGGTGCCGGAGGTTAGGATGGCAGGTTTTTCCCGCCGCCAAAGGGCGCTGTACAGGCAGTGCGGTAAATCGTCGGGAACCGTATACAGTCCTGCAAACTGTGCGCCCTGCTGCCCTGCTCCACTGCTATATTGGATATAGGCAATCTGGTCAGGCTGGTGGGCAAGGAACAGATGGACGAGGTTTTCCAACCGCCGGGCGGTCTGGTCGATACCGCTGTCGCCTGTGTGGCCGCATCCCCGCAGTGCCTGTTCAAGATCTGCCATTACGTGGAGCTGCTGTGCATCCGATGCAAACGGAACGCTGTCGTTCCGCGATTCATGGCGCAATGCAAACGCTTCAGCTAACCGTTGCACACTCCTGCGGAGCCGCTGAGTCAGCTCTGTCAGGCGCTCCTTTTGCAAGCGGTCTGCAAGAGCCTGCAGATCCTGCAGCGTCAAAGCGCGTGTGTTCATCTGCTGGTTGGACTCCGGCAGGCGGTGCGCCTCATCAATGATCAGCGCACTGTAATCCTGGAGCAGCGGCTTCCAGCCGTTTTGGCGGTGGGATGCGTCTGCCAGCAGGTAATTGTGGTTGCACACCTGGAACCGGATGGCAGGGTCTTTCGCCACCTGAAGGTAGTTCTGGTACCGGCAGTGGTTTTTCCCAATGCAATCCCTGGTACAGCGTTGCGGCACGCAGATCCTGCGCCGGTCATAGCGCGACAGCCCCGCGATCTGGTCCAGGTCCAGGCAGGTATTGGCCTCCTGTAAGGTGGCCAGCCGCCGCGCAAACCGTTCACCCCTCAGGGCGATCTGTTGTTGGCGGCTGCGGAGACGCAGGTCGCAGGCGTACCGCTCTTTTCCTTTTCGCAGCACGGCAAGGATCGGCTTGTGGATAAAACCGTACTGCAAAAGAGCGGATGACAGGAACGGGATGTATTCTTTCAAGATTGCATCCTGCAATGCCACGCTGGCAGTGGAGAGGACAATGGACTTTCGCATGGCAAGCGGCTTTTGATTCTGCCACAGGATGGCGGCTGCCAGATAGGCATAGGTCTTTCCCAGGCCGACGCCGGCATCGCAGAGGGCCGTTTCCCTGCCAAACAGTGCATCCAGCATGGCGTGGCAGAGCTGGATTTGCCCTTCCCGTACCGCCATACCCTGAGAAGGCAGCACAGTTCGGAAAAGCTGTTCTGCTTGCTGGTGCGCCATTTCGTACCCGGTCATCTCTATCCCGTCCAAAGAATCACCCCGCTTTGTTTCGGTTGATGGCAAAATGATGCGGCGCAGCTGCTTGCTGCGCTGCGCCGCACGGGTTCGACATCAACACATGGGGTTGTTGAGGTCGTAATAAAGAAAGAAAGGAAGAAAAGAAGTAACAACGTGTATGCCAAATTTGCTGCTCGCGCCCCTGGCATCCGGCAGTACCGGATGATTCACCGCGCCGATATGGCGAGCGAGAGATGCTGACGGCTAAGAGAAAAGCGCAAATCATACTGTATGTATGATTGAGCATTTTCTCAACGCCGTCGGCGCCTCGCAGCCGCCAGAGCGGTATGGTGAATCGTTT
>CALWWO010000197.1 GCA_944385265.1 uncultured Oscillospiraceae bacterium | reverse complement strand
TGTATGAAGTCTTCGCCATAGCGTAGGCGATCATATTAGACTTGAACGAGAGATATGTCCACCACGATACGGTGGCGAGATTTGTCGTACCGTCCGGCTTTTCGGTACACACGACCGTTACGGGATTAGGCGACGTCAGCTTTGACGCCTGCGGCAAACTGATTTTTTGCATTTTAGACATTTCCTTTCTGTTATTTACTGAATCGATTTTCCGAGCTCATACGCCTGTTGTATTTCTGGTTTTCCCTCGATATCGCCGACGTGCCCGTTGCCGCCGGCAAGGACATGACCAAGATTCTTCCAGCACAGATGCTCCGCCAAATGGTCGTAATAGGTGAGCACATCCTCAAAGCCGTGCCCCTCGGCAGCCATCAAAAGAGCAACGGCTCTCTCGTGCCCCCTGAGCAGATTCCCGTCGCCCTCCTCAAGCGCAAACAGGCGGTCGATAGCCGTCCTTATCTGCCCGCTCATATTCCAGTAGTAAAGCGGCGTTGCCAGCACGACCACGTCACACTCCTTCACTGCGGGGTAGATCTTTGTCATGTCGTCTTTTTGAACGCATGAACATTCCTTGCTGCTGTGTCCGCCAAAGCAGCCATTGCAGCCGTGGATATCCATACTGTTAAGGAAAAAATCCGTCACTGTGTTGCCCGCGCTCTCAGCTCCCTCCGTAAACACCTTTACAAGTGCGGAAGTATTGCCCTTTTTACGCGGACTTCCATTTAATACAACGATTTTTTTGCTCATATCGACACCTCGTTTATACCGGTGCTATTACTTTTTCATCAAATCAGCGCCGCTGTTCCACGCTTTACCGACCTTTTCGCCGATAGCGTAATACCCATTCTGCATCTGGTCGAACGCAAACGCCTGAAGTTTTCCGACGTCGATCTTTCCGGCATCGTCAAGCACCTTCTCGTCCGCTATTACGTTGACTATTTTGCCGAGAACGCGCAGACCGTACGGCTGATTTTGCATTTCAACGACCTCGCATTCCAGCGTGAGCGGATATTCCGTGACAATAGGCGCGTCCACTCGCTCGCTTTTCACGGCGTGAAGTCCGCTGCGTTCAAATTTATCTGCCATTTTGTTTGACGATGCGATTCCGAAAAAGTCCGACTCCTTTATTGTGTCAACTCCCGGTACGGAAAGTGTGAATGCCTTCCTCGCTTCAAGATTAGCCACGGTCTTGTGCTCGGTCTCGAGGTTCAGCGCGACCATGTCCTCCGCACATATGCCGCCCCAAGCCATCATCATCACATCGACCGTGTCATCCTCGTTGTAAGTTCCGATCATATACGTCGGCATCGGGAACAGGTATGGTTTTACGCCAAAATCCTTTGTCATGGTTATTGCTCCTTTCAAAATTTGACTCGATTGACTTATTTTTCTTGTTACATTATAATTATAGTTAGAATAAATCAAAAAAACAAGTACGTACATTAAAGTGTGATACTTACAATTAAGTTTAATACTTACCTTTAGGAGAGTGTAAAATGAGCATAGAGTGCATTAAAGACGCTAATTTGGAAGAAACAGGGTTTAACTATACCATGTCATTGATACAGGGAAAATACAAGATGTTTATATTATATGCCCTGATGGGATTTAAAGTCGTGCGCTTCAACGAGCTCAAGAAATATATAAAGACGATTTCATATAAAACGCTTAGCTCAACGCTAAAGGAGCTCGAAGCGGACGGGCTTATCCACCGCGAGGAATATCCGCAGATCCCGCCGAAAGTCGAATACAGCCTGACGGAACGCGGCGCGTCGCTCATCCCGATTTTAGACAGCATGTGTGAATGGGGCGAAAAAAACAGATTATAAACAGCAATATGATAAAATGCAGCCTGATTTTTGAAAATAAGGCTGCATTTTTAAGACCGATTGACATGACGTAAACTTGTTGGCATGAAATGATTTATGCTAAGGTTATACCGGTTTAAGAATAGTCTAGTTATTTGAAATATCACTCGAACTCTATTGTGGCGGGGGGCTTCGGCGTAAAGTCAAACAACACTCTGTTAACGCCGTTGACCTCGGAAAGTATCCTATTTGTTACAGTGTGTATGACTTTCCATTCAAGCTCCTCCGGCTCTGCCGTCATAGCATCGACTGTATTTATCGCTCTTACGATAACAGACCAATCAAATGTTCTTTTCCCGTCCTTTGTTCCGGTCGATTTAAAGTCGGGTACGACAGTAAAATACTGCCATACGGTTTCGGAAAGCCCATTCTTTTCAAATTCTTCTCTCAATATGGCGTCAGATTCACGTACAGCCTCTAGCCTGTCCCGCGTAATAGCGCCGGGGCATCTCACGCCGAGTCCCGGTCCCGGGAACGGCTGCCTGAATACCATGCTTTCAGGAAGACCAAGCGCAAGTCCGCATGCTCTCACCTCGTCTTTAAACAGCATCTTTATTGGCTCGACAAGCTCAAAATCAAAGCTGTCGGGAAGTCCACCCACATTATGGTGCGACTTGATATTTTCTGAGGTTTTAGTGCCGCTTTCAATTATGTCAGGATATATCGTGCCTTGCGCCAAGAACTTTATTCCGTCAAGTTTTGCCGCCTCTTCCTCAAACACTCTGATAAACTCTTCGCCGATTATTTTCCGTTTTTTCTCAGGATCAGAAACGCCTGCAAGTTTACTCAGAAAACGCTCCGACGCGTCGACATATATCAAATTAGCGCCGAGCTCTTCCTTGAACACTTTAACAACCTGTTCAGGCTCTCCTTTTCTTAAAAGACCATGATTTACGTGAACACATATAAGCTGATCTCCTATCGCTTTGAGCAGCAGCGCGGCGACTACGGAAGAGTCTACTCCGCCGGACAGTGCGAGAAGTACTTTTCCATTTCCCACTTGTTTTTTTATCAGTTCAAGCTGGTCGGCGATAAAATTGCTCATACACCAGTTCTTTTTCGCGCCGCATACGTCAAAGACAAACTCCGTGAGCACCTTGCTCAGCTCGTCCTCCTCTTC
>CALWWO010000196.1 GCA_944385265.1 uncultured Oscillospiraceae bacterium | reverse complement strand
CGGTCCAGGAAAAAGCGGCGGTCCAGGAAAAGGGCAACGTGAAGACCATCACCATCACCGCATTGGGCGACGTGACCATCGGCGGGGATCCCCGCAGGAACGCAAGCCAAACCTCCTCCCAAAAGTTTTATGAAAAGCTCAGCGCCCAGTATAGCGGCAATTTCTTCAAAAACGTGCGGCAATACTTTACCGGCTCCGCAGAGCTCACATTGGCCAACCTGGAGAGCAGCTTCACCACGGCCACTCGCTACAAGAACAAATCCTATATTTTCCGGGCCAAGCCCTCTTACGCCCGCATCCTGTCCAGCGCCGGGATCGACGTGGTAAGCCACGCCAACAACCACGCCCAGGATTTTAACGGGGGCATACGAAGCACCCGGGCGGCGGTGCGGGCCCGGGGCATGGCCTATGTGGGCAATGGGGTTACCGCCATCGTGAAGAAAAACGGGATTAAGGTGGGCTTTTGCGCCTTCTACGATACCGGAAACATCACGGCCCAGGCCCAGAACGTGGTGAAGCGCATGAAGGAAAAGTGCCATTTGGTGGTGGTATCCATGCATTGGGGCCAGGAGTACCGTTACGCCGCCAGCAGCAGCCAGCGCAGCCTGGGCCGGGCGCTGATACGCGCCGGAGCCGACCTGGTAGTAGGACACCACAGCCACGTGGTGGGCGGCATCGAGAAATACCAGGGCAAGTACATCGTGTACAGCCTGGGCACCTTTTCCTCGATGATTCTCACCCCCAAGGATATGGACACCATGATTTTCCGGCAGACCTTTTCGGTGAATACCAAGACCAAGGAGGTGCGGGGCTCTGAGCCCGGGGTGCTGCCCTGCAGCATGAGCAGCCGGGCATCGGTCAACGACGGCCGCCCCACCCCCCTCACCGGTCAGTACAAAGAGCGGGTCATCAAGAAGATCAACCGCCTGTCCCTCAATTTTTCCCTGTAATACTTGGCCATGGACGGCTTTTTCCGCCTCTGAACCCGGTTCAGGGGCGTTTTCTTTGGCGTGCGCTCTTGCCTGCCGGGTTGCCGGAGCGGCACGGGAGGCGGGTAAGGACCGCAGCCCGCTTCCCCCAAGCGTTAGAAGGAGAAGCGCAGCTGCTGGACCTGGGGCGTCCTGCGGCAGATGGGCAGGGCGGCGCGGCCTATGTCCGAGCCCAGTTCCTCCAGGAAAGGGGAGGGCGGGCCGCCGCAGGTGAGGATCAGCTCCTCTTTGGCCCGGGTAACGCCCACGAACAGCAGCCGCCTTTCCTCTTGCGGGTCCCCTGCCTTCAGGGGCATAATCCCCTCGTTGAGCCCGGCCAGGAACACCACCCGGAATTCCAGGCCCTTGGCGGCGTGCAGGGTCATCAGCCGCACCGCGCCTCCCGCCGCCGCGCCTTTGGACAGGCGGCGCACGTCGGCTTCGCCTCCCAGGAGCAGTTCCTGCAGCATGGCCGCCATTCGGGGATAGAAGCCCGCCGCGCCCAGCAGCTTGTCCACACCGGGCCCCGCCGCGCCGCTGGCCTTGACCAGAAGGGACAGCAGCTTCTCCGGCTTATCCCGGTTCAGCCGGGGCCAAAGGGCCTGGGCTGCGGCCAGCCAGGGGGTCAGGACGGGCGTCACCGCCGCCGCCTGGCCTTTGGACAACGTGAACAGCGCCTCGCCCGCCTCTTGAACCAACTCCGGGCAGCGCCATAGCCCGGCCAGCGCGTCGCCCAGGGATACCCGGTCCCGGGGGTCCAGCAGGGCGCGGAAAAAGCCCAGCAGCCCCCGCACCGCCGGGTCGGCCAGAAAATCCTCTCCCCCCATGACCATGCAGGGAATGCCCTCCCGGGCCAGGCAGCTCTCGATCCCCTCCAACTGCCGGTGGGTGCGGCATAGTACGCCGATGTCGGAAAAGGCGTACAGCTGGCCCTGCTCTTCCCGTTCGCCCCGGGCCTCTAGCATACCCACGCCGCCCACCATGCGGCCGATCTCCCCGGCGATCCACACCGCCTCGGAAAAGCCGTCCTCCCCCTGGAGCAAGCGCACCCGGGGCCCCTCCGGACGGTTGGGGCGCAGCAGACGGGCCGGGCCGGGATTGTGGTTGATTAAGGATAGGGCGCAGGCCAGCACCTGGGGGGAGGAGCGGTAGTTCTCCTCCAGAACCAAGGTGCGGGCCTGAGGATGCCGGGCGGTCAGTTGGCGGAAACAGTCCGCATCTGCGCCCCGGAAGCCGTAGATGGACTGGTCCGGGTCCCCGATGACGAACAGGCTGCGCCCCGCCTGGGCGAAATGCTCCACCAGGCGGTGCTGCACCGGATTGATGTCCTGAAATTCATCCACCAGCAGATAGGTAAACCCGGTTCGGCCGGACAGGCCGGCCTCCAGCCCCTCCAGCAGCACGTCGTCCAGGTCCCGGGCCCCCAGGGCGGCCAGCTCCCGGTCGTAAGCCCGACGCAGGGCCTCCGCTTCCTGGTCCTGGGGCAGCGCCCCGTTCTTCAAGGCGGATACCAGCCGTTGGGCCTTAGCCGGGTCCTCCCCGCCCCGGCCCAGGGCGTCCAGGGCCCGGGCCATCACCGCCGTGGCCTGGGGTCCGCCCACCAGGGGCTTTTCCGGGATCAGGCTCAGGCACACCCCGTGAAAAGTGCCCACGGTGAGGCCCTTGGTCCCCGCCCGGCCCAGCCGGGCGGTCAGGCGCTGGGCCATTTCGGCGGCGGCCTGGCGGGTAAAGGTAATGGCGGTGATTTGGGCGGGAAGCGCTCCTTCTTCCTGGATGAGGCGCACGATCCGTTCCACCAGGGCGCCGGTCTTGCCCGTGCCCGGCCCGGCCCGTCTGCTGCGCCCCAACCGTCCGG
>CALWWO010000195.1 GCA_944385265.1 uncultured Oscillospiraceae bacterium | reverse complement strand
TCTGGTCTTGGCATTTCCTCTAAATATGCTGTTACTACACCATCCTCTATTCCGGCATTTTGATATGACCAATCAACATCATATTTTACAGCTTCTTTTAATAATCTTCTCCAATCAATAAGTGGTTCAGACGTACCAATGTCAGTTATATTTCTTCTTTCACTATTTGTAATGTTTCCATGACCATGTGACCTACTAGCTAGTGCTTTTCTTAATTCTTCTAGTTGTTTTTTTCTTGCTATTTTATTTTGTTTAAATGTTTCTTTTTCTCCTAATTCTGTTAACTTTTTTATTTCTTCATTTTTTTTCTTTTCTTGCTCTTTATTTTGGCTTTCATCAAGTTGTTGTAGCTGTGATTGTTGCTCTTTTTTCTTATCAAACATTTTACTTAATTTATCTAACAAGCTTTGTTTATCTTCATCCTTGTCGTAAGATTTTCCTGTATTAGATTGTGATTGCTCTTCTTGATGTCTCTTTTCTATTGCTTTATCCCACATAGAATGAGTGTCATGTCCAACATCTTGTTGTTTTTCTTCTTTCTGTGAATCTTCAGCTGATCCACCACAATTTTGCTCTTGTGATTGTTTATCTTGTTCTTGTGAACTTTCACCACTAGAACTGCTTTGTTGCGGTTGTGATTGTTGTTCATTGTTTCCACTTTGTTGTTGGCTGCCTTTTTGATTTTGACCATTACACTGTTCATTTGGTTGTTGCTGTTGTTTCTTTTCCTCTAAAAGTTTTTTGTACATTTCTTCTGCATCATAGTTACTTGCCTCTGTAATATCGACTCCACCTTCAACTATAGGTAATCCATCTTGTTTTAGATAGGCATTTATAACTGAATCAGTCGCTATATTCCATAAATATTCATCTTTACCTTCACTTCTAAAAATGTGATTAAATGCTATATGACATATTTCGTGTGCCAAAATAAATGTTTGTTGATCATCTGTAATAGATTCAATAAAGTTAGGATTATAATAAATATTTTCCCCATCTGTTCCTGCTGTTTCCACTGATGGTTCAGCAATAAAATTAGAATTAGCCACTACACTTCCAAAGAAAGGATACTTAACTAATAATCTTCTTTTAATAGATTCTATATTCATAAACTACCCTCAAATTTGTGCCAATAATGAATATACTTCTTCGTTTATTTTATTAACAGTTAAATCAGAACAAGTAACAATAACTAAGCATTTTTTAGGTAATTCAAATGTACTAATTTTTTTATATTTAAGTATCTCAATAAATTTAGTTTGTTCTTCTAATGGGATTTCATTTATATTTTCAATTACTAAAACTGACGTGTTTGTTTTACTTTTATCTAATAATTCTTTATACCAAAGTGGAGGACAAAAATCTGTATTTTCATAATGCCCATTTAATTCAGATCTATCAATATTTGATTTTATAATAACTGAATTATTAAAAGAATTAGAAGGTATGGTTTGAACCAATAATGGAGATACTCCAGATTTAATATAATTTTCTAATAAATTTAATCTTTCTTTATTCATCTTCTTATTCCTCCTTGTGATAAGCTATCAGCCATTTGTACTTCTGCAAGGCGTTCTAATCTTCTCTCATCTCCATGTGTCCACATAGATTCAAATGCAGCTCTTGGTTCAGCACCTACTTGCTTCATAAAATCTCTTACTTCTTCAAAATGCTCATCATCAACAGAGGACAATCCGACTGCTGTTGCGAATTTTTGTGATACATCCATTTCTAAATCTCTCTTTGAATAATTATGATTAATTACATCTTCAACACTTATTACTTGTTGTCTTGCAAATGCTATAAAATCTCTTGTCAAATCTTCTCCTATTAATGCTCTTAACATTTCTGGTTGTTTAGTTTTATAAAGTAATTTAGATGCCATTTCCCATTTTCTTGGGTCTGCATTAGGTTTATCTCCAGTATACGGAGTTCTTAAAACATCATGGCCACTATAAGATTTATAGGCTATGTAAGCATATATTGAAGGATGTATTTTGGCCTCTGGTTCTTCTTCTTTATAATCTAATCTTTCATAGTTTTCTTTAGGTGCAGATGCCCATTTTAACCAACTATCTACTGTTGTATGAATATAAACATGAGCAAATCTGTTGAATAATGGTTCTGCCATTTGATTTGCAGCTAATGAATCATTTAAATCGTTTCCAGCAGCAACTATTCTTGCATTAGGTGGTAACTTCCATTTACCATTTACTTCACCATCTAATATTATGTTAAAAGCCATACCTTGTATGGAAGGAAGTGCATTTGTAAGTTCATCAAAGAATATAATATGAATTTTATCTGGTTCAGCTTCACATTTTTCTTTTACCCGTTGATACCATGTTGGTGGTACATCAATCATTTCTCCTGTTGCAGCGTTATAAACACTCTTTCCATTCAAACTATCAGGAGTTGCATTTCTCATATATATTATTTCACAATCTGGATCTAATTGCTTTACTCTTGCTGATTTACCTTCACTTGATCTACCATGTAAGAATACGGAAACATTACTTTCTACTGCCCCTCTTATTATATCTTCTTCTGAAACTCCATTAAAATTGAACCCATAAGGATTTTGTTTTCTTACCGATTCTTTTCCTTCTAAATTTTGGGTTTGTTCTACTGATGTAGTTTGTGAATAAACTCTATCAGTTATTATTTCTTTAGCAAAAATAGTATTCGTAAATCGACCGATATCCGTTTTTTCAAAATCGCCTTTGTAATCTCTACGATTGTTAAATTGTACTCCAGAAAACATTATTTTTTTGCAGAGTGCTATATTGGCTTTTTCATCTACTAACCAAATTATTGGTTCAACACGAACCCAATACGCATTTCCAGATTGAATTGTTCTACCATCAGACAAAACCTCTCCATCACAGTTTGGGTCACCAACAAAGCGAATATATTTACTTCCATTATATTCATATTCAGTATGAACTCTAGCTCTAAAGCTTGTATCAGTATCTTGGTATCTAACTGAATCTGTTGTATAATTTTTGCCTGTAGTTCTTAAACTTGCATTATTGTATGCTCTTTCTAATTCACGAGAATAATTTTCATCAACAATTGTTTGTGGATATTCACCATAAAGGATTTCCTTAATTCCACTAGCACCTCTCACTCCGTTCGAGGAGATTGATTGGATTGAAGAGTAAGGTAAAGCTGGGCGAGCCCCACCAAAGCGTTCATAAACAAGGTTCCAAAATCTATCACCATTTTGGTCAACGACGCGCACGTGCTTGTTATAAGGTGTTTTTGTCCACCACCAACCAGTTCTATCTTTTCTAGTATTTCCTTCACTAGTATAATCATCTGATGATACATAACCACCTAATAAAATAGAAAAATCAGTTATAGCACATTTTGTACCATATCTACTTATTATATCTAACTGATTATTTCCAAATAGTTGCTCATCAGTTAAAAATGTAAAGTTGTTCATATATAAATCACCATATATATCATAACATATTTTTAATTTTTTTAATAGATTTTAAGGCAATTTAAAGTTTTTTTGTG
Source organism: uncultured Oscillospiraceae bacterium (assembly GCA_944385265.1). The sequence goes on along the minus strand of CALWWO010000195.1, from coordinate 2,862 downwards.
TGATTTTTCAGTAAATATTTGACTTAACTATGTAGTTAATTTTCAGAGAAAATTAATTTTTTTTAATGTAAAATTTTCTCTGAAAAATCACAATTTTAAGGCAATTTAAAGTTTTTTTGCCTTTTTAAATGGAAATGTGTCGATTTTAAGTTTTGTACTCTCATTTGTGCCTTTAATATGATTATAAAAAGAGTTTTTTCTTTGATATACATATTCATCATCAACTATTCCCTTATTATATAATTTACTTACAGTTTTTAAATGTTTTTTCAAACGTTTTTTTGAAGAATATCTCAGCTTAATTATAATCTTACCTGAACTACTTAAAATGTGTCTATAACCTAAAAAATCTATTCCATTTTTAACCATTCCTATTTGAGTTTTTTCATTCAACTCTAAATCTAATAAATCATTACAAAGTTTTTTTATTTTATTTTTACACTCAGATAAATATTTTTTGTCTCTATGAACTAATATCATATCATCCATATACCTCACATAACATTTAATTCCTAATTGTTCTTTAATATAGTGATCAATTTTATTTAAGTATAAAAGTGCAAACCATTGACTTGATTGATTACCAAGTGGTAATCCTATACTTGCATTATCTGGTTGGTCTTTAATCAGCTTTTTAATAATCCACATTTCATCATTTGAAAAATCTATTTCTTCTAATAATTCTATTAATATTTCATGATTAATACTAGGAAAATATTTACGAATATCACATTTTAAGAAATATACCTCATTATTACTTTCCTTTAAATATTCTTTCTTTAAAAATTTATGTAATCTATCAATTGCAAATGTTGTTCCTTTACCACTTCTACATGCACAATTGTCATATATCAATTTTCTCTCTATTTTTGGTTTTAAGCATATATCACAAAAACATCTAACCACAACTCTATCTTTAAATGGTAAAGCTTCTATCAATCTTTCTTTAGGTTCATAAATGTAAAATTTCTTATAATTACCTAATTTATAATTTTTAGTTGTTAATTCTTTATTTAAATTATTTAAATTAACTGCTAAATTAGATTCAAACCTAATAACTTCTCCTTTATGTTGTTTAGACATTCTACAGTTTTTATATGCACTATACAAATTTTCAAAAGTAAAAATCTCATCTAATTTCATAGTTACCTCCAAAAAAATAAACACCCCTTATAACGCACAAAGAGCAAATTACTCGTTGCTTGTGTGAGTGTTTCTATATTCTTCCATCGCGCTAAGATTATATCTTTTAGCGATTAGAAAAGAAGAAAATTCCTTCACCTTACAATACTGACATATTTTACTTAAAATATGTTTCTCTGATCTGTTTTCTGAATCTATAAATGATTCCTTCAAAAGTGAATCTGGGCGAGCCCCACCATTGCGTTTATTAACATTGTTCCAATTTCTATTACCATTTTTGTTAACGACGCGCGCGTGCCAAAAACCAAGAGGGGCTCAAAAGACACAATGCACAAAAATAAATTTTCTCCTTAATTAAAGGTCTTTCAACCAGAAATCCTAATTTCTTTTACGCCATCTTTCATCATCACTTTTTTTCCATGCAACGATTAAATTAATGGTTTCTGCTAATTGCATTGAAATCTGTTTATATTGTTTGGTCAAAATACACCCAGAACTCTCTGCAACCATAGCTATGTATCCCAATAGTTTTAGTTTAACTATCGCCTCTTTTTGATAATGCTCTCTTTTCGATTTATTTGTAGTAGAATCCATTCGTATAAAATTTGCTTCTAATAAATATTCAATTGTATCTAAACAATAATTTTGCATACGATTAACAAATACTCCTCTAAATTTTTTTGGTGATTTTTCTGTTACTGCAATTACATAAGCACATAATTTTTTAGCAACAGTAATAACGATTAAATCATTTGAATTAAATGGCACTTTTTCAATTACTTTTAAATCTTTATCATCTAGTTCTATTTTTTCTTTCATCTTCTCTTCATTAAACTTTTTATTTTCAGCTATAGCAATCGCTTTCTTAATCGCAATAGTATCATCAGTATCATTTGCTGATTTTGTAACAATATTAATTTTTTTGGGAATTTTTAAATTATTTGATCTACTAACTTGCATTTGCATTACCACATCCTAACTATAAATTTAAATTAATATAATCTCATAATATATATAAGATTTAATACTTTCATTAATAATATGCATTCCATAAATTTCTTGTTTTTAACCATTTAAATAAATTTAATAAGAAACACACTTTTGTATTGTAACATATCTAATTACAATCCATAAAAGAACATCATATACTTGTTCAGTTTTTATTTTTGATGACAGACAATATTTTCTGATGCAAGATACATCTATTGGCAAATCCAATTGTTGATTATTATAACCTATTACTTTAAATAGCAATTCATTTGCAATATAATCACCTTCTTCTATAACAACATCAAATTCTTCTTTTTTACTCATGTAATAATCTGTTATCTCATCAATATCTCTAGCAATTTCATGATATTTTTCCATAGTTATATTAGATTTTAATTCTTCTAGTAATTTATTAATAGCCATTGCTATTACTCTATCTTTATCATTATTAGATAAATTATTAATCAGAAAAGACAAATTTTCAAACTCTAAATGTAATGCATCTAATACCTTTGCAATGTCTTTGCTTGTATTTTCAATAATTGCTTTGCTAACCTCATCAATTCTATCAGTATTTCTTCCCATTTTCAGTTCCTCTTTTCTATTTTTTAAACTTATTTAATTTATTATATCACATTTTTATTCATAGCGTCGTACTTTTGTGAATATTTTAGTCATTAATGTAAAAATTATATTGGTGATAGATATGATAAATAATAATTTAAGATA
>CALWWO010000194.1 GCA_944385265.1 uncultured Oscillospiraceae bacterium | reverse complement strand
ATGGCGTTTTCGCTCTGAAACATAATTTTTGTGAGAGTGAGAGAAATCACGGGGGTGATAATAATGTAAAATATCAGATTCAACAGAAATTCGTTTGTTACTCCGTTTCGTGTAAATATGAGACCCGCTGCCGTCAGAAATGCAAATACACTGTTGATTGCGGCGGTATAGAATAACATAGGGGCACGAAGCTGCTTTGTGTAGGCGATGACCCACTTGCCGTATCTGTCGATAGAATCTTTGAACTTTTTGAACGAAAATACGGTCTGCCCGAAGGTTTTAACTACGGGTATTCCCCGGATATATTCCACCGCTTCATTTGACATGTCGTCCAGTGCGTTCTGGTACTCTTTCATTTTCTGCTGCATCTTCGCGCCTGTCATACGCATCATAATGAGAAAACCGAGCGCTACAGGGGCGAGACTCAAAAGTCCGAGCCGCCAGTCAAAGGCAAAGAGCAGGACCAGGAGGCCCAGAGGAGTGGCAATCGCCCCCGCTTTATCCGGCAGTTGGTGCGCCAGATATGTTTCAGTGGCAGCACTGGATTCGTTCACGATTTTTCGCAGCTTCCCGCTGCCGAAACTTTCCGCAAAACCCAGCGGAAGCTTAACAATGTGATGCATTGCCTGTCTCCGAATATTGGCCGCAATCCGGAAGGCTGCTACATGAGAACACATCAGTCCTGCGATATATACCAATACGGACAAGACCGCCATGAGTACAGCCATCCAGCCGTAGTGCGCCAGGTTTTGCGCCTGCGAAAAATCCGGCGCGGTATCCAGAACTTCTTTGATGATCTTCCAGATATACCAGAAGGGAATGAGCGCCAGCAGCGCGCTCAAGGCAGACAGGACCCACGACGCATAGGTGAAATATTTATGCCGTCCTGCATAGCATATAAGGCGCGATAAATTTGATTGCTTTTTCAAGCGGATTCCTCCTTAATAAAATTTTTATGTCTGAAGAGTCCAGATGGTACTCTTAAAACAATCCAACATGAGTTAGTTGAAGCTAACTTTTGTTTAAATAAAAAAACGCTACAGTCCCATCAATTTTTGCCATCCCGCGGTGTAAAAAGTTCTCAGATCCATCACATATTTAACGGCCTGTTCCCGTGTCATATCGTGTATCACCATCTCAAAAAACGCGGTAAACATTCCACTGACGAGAATGTGTTCCAGCTGCGGATCGATTTCCTCTACGCTATGTCCGAGACTGCGTAAGACTGCGACGAAGTTGTGCGTAGCCGCTACTTCAATTTCTACCATCTGATGAATCATATTTTCATATTTTGTACCCTCCGCACAACAGATAAGCAGTTTAAACGCATCCAAGTTTTCATATACATAATTTACCATCCAATCCATGCAGTCTCCGGAAATTTTGCCCATATTGTCCTTCTGCTCCGCCGGCGGAAGCTCCGCAAAGGTATTCTGGGCAGCCAAAAACTGGTCCATGAAAACAGACGCCTGTTCTCCTACAATTGCGTCAAACAGAGCCTCTTTACTTCTGTAATATCCGTAAAACGCGCCTGTAGTTACCCCCGCTTCTTTCACGATGTTCCGCAACGATGCGGATTTGAAACCCTTTTCGAGAAATTCTTTTTTAGCCGCCATTTGAATGTTTTTCAGTGTGTTCAGTTCCGGCAAGTTTTTATGCAGCTCCTTTGAAAGATAACATTGTTATATAACAGTGTTATATTAATACGCTTTTATATTTTTGTCAATGCTTTGTTATGCGGAAGAACATATTGACGGCGACAGCCTGAAAGAAATAGTGGACTTCGGTCATAGCCGCATGTTATACTCACGCTAATAAACAGAGTATGAAAGCGGAATTTAAGGGAGGGGATTGTATGTATGAAAGAATGCTGAATAAACATGAAATGCCGACAATAGAAGAAATGACTGAATTTTGCGGCGAAAATGCGGAAAGATTTTCTTCCCTAAACGCGTGGCTGACATCCAGGTTCGGAACAGAGCAAAGAATAGTTTTCCCCTATGGGAACAATTACGGTTGGGGAATTGCGCATAGAAAGAAAAGTAAACTTATATGCAATGTTTTTGCTGAAAAGAATGCTTTTACCGTCATGGTGAAGTTAGCGGACAAGCAATATAAATCCGTTTATGAGCAACTTCACAAAAATGCACAGGAAAGTATAGATAACAAGTATCCCTGTGGGGACGGCGGCTGGATCCATTGCCGTGTTATAAGCACGGAGGATTTTGAGGATATACAGAAATTATTATATGTTAAATGTTCATGACACTTGGTTTTGCTTTCCATGCCATCAGAGTATAAAAATGACCGGTTTTCCCAAAATGGAAAACCGGTTTATCATTGTCATTCCTGTTCATTCTCTCTATCAATCGCCCGAATAAATTTCAGGTCTTTATGTTCCGGCTGTGGCGCGAACTCTATCTCTTTCGCCTCTTCTTCTTCGAGCGTTTCCAATTCGGCAAGATCGGTGAGAACGTCGGCATCCGATGCGATTTCACTGGAAAACTCGGTTTCTTCGTTTTCCTCTGATGCCTGTTCCTTCTCATCCTCCATAGCCACTGGCTCGGACTCCTGAACGGGAGCTATTTCCACCGTGTTCTCAAGCGAATTTGCCTTCTGTTCCGGCGTCTCCTCTATATCCGGTTCAGTAATATCCATATCGGCAGGGACTACCTCCGATTGGGTGTCCGCTGTCTGTTCCTTCTCTTCCGCCTCTTCCGCATGCCGAACAAAAGCGCCACCTGCTGAAAAGTATGCGGCAGCTTCTTCGCCAAATTCATTTTTAACCGGAGAAGGTTCTTCTTTGGGACCTTCTCCTGATGCCTCGATTTTTTCTTTTTTAGGCTTACTGGCGGTGTTCTTTTTTTTCTTTTTCTTTTTTCGCCGAATACCAAAGCCCTTGACCGGTTCTTTCTTAAATAGGACGCAGATAATGAAAAACATTAAGGCATAAATCGCGGTGAGTCCGGCCGCCACATAACAGACTTTCGCGATAAAATCGAGAAATCCGGACCATGTCGGTATTTCTTCCGGCTCCGGTGTCGGTGTGGGAATAGGTGACGGAGAAGGGGTGATCTCCGGCTCCGGCGTCGTGTTGGGATCTATTGTGCCGGAAGGCGTCGGTGTCGGCGGATATTCCAAGCCGGGTACAGCTACGTTGGGAAGTCTGGGCGGTTCCGGCGAGGGAGAAGGCGTAGGCGCATTGGGATCGGGCGTGGCTGTGGCGTTGTCAATTGTGGCCGTCGGCGTTGGCGTCGGTGTAGGCGTCGGCCTCGGTGTGCGCCGGGGCGTTGGTGTCGCCGGCCTTCTTGTCGGCGAGG
>CALWWO010000193.1 GCA_944385265.1 uncultured Oscillospiraceae bacterium | reverse complement strand
AACGCTGAAGCCGAACACCATCCTTGCCGCCTTGGAGCTGGTGGATTGCATTTGTGATTTAGCAATCACTCTGTCCGACCAGGAGTTGAAAGCCATTTCCTGGAACGATTTTGTTTCCGCTATCAATCCGGGCAGTTTCCCGGAACTGATCCAGTACCTAAAGGACAGAGGGCTCTATGGCAACAAGGCCAGTGAAAATGACTGATAAAAATGAAAATGGGAAAGGAGTATCAATTTATGCCTGCGAATGTTGAAACCATGTTTTATGTACGGGAAAAGCCCTGGCACGGCCTGGGTACGGAAGTCCAGGAGGCCCCCGCGTCCATTGACGCTCTGATTTACGCCGGTCTCGACTGGCGCGTGGAGCAGAGGGATGTTTACACGGGCGACGGAGCCCTGATTCCGGGCTACAAAGTGAACCTCCGCAGCACAGACAACGCCGCCCTCGGTATTGTGTCTGACCGCTACAAGGTAGTGCAGAACGAGGACGCCTTTCAATTCACCGACGACCTGCTGGGCGAAGGCGTGACCTACGAAACCGCCGGGGCGTTGCAGGGCGGCAAAAAGGTCTGGATGCTGGCGAAGATGCCCCACCGCTATATCATTGCCGGGGACGAGATCGCCCCCTATCTGATGGTGATGAATTCCCACGACGGGAGCAGCGGCATCAAGGTCGCCATGACCCCTATCCGGATCGTCTGCCAGAACACCCTCAATCTGGCCCTGAACAGCGCCAAGCGTATTTGGGCTACCAAACACACAGAAAACGTCATGAGCCGTGCCCATGAGGCCAGGGAGACCCTGATGCTGGCCGAGACCTACACGGGCGAGTTGGGCCGCAGTATTGACGGTCTGTCCAAAATCAAGTTGACGGATAAGAAGGTCATGGAATTCATGCAGGAGTTCTTCCCTGTCACGGAGGACATGCCGGAGATGCAGAGGAAAAACAACCTCCGTCTGCTGGACGATATGAAGCGGCGGTATTTCGACGCTCCCGACCTCTCCCATGTCAGCCGGAATGGGTATCGTTTTGTCAACGCTGTCAGCGACTTCGCCACCCACGCCGAGCCCATCCGCAGAACCCGGAATTACAATGAGAACCTGTTCCTCCGCACCGTTGAGGGCAACCCGATGATCGACAAAGCCTACAAGATGGTCCTGGCGGCATAATGAGTTGCGATCATTTCGAGAAAAGGGCTGGGGCACTGTGTCCTCCCAGCCCTTTTCCGCATTCTGGAGGAAGTTCTGCCCATTGGGAAACCTCGGCAGCACTGTCGGAATCCGCAGTACAATTCTTCGGATCAAATAAGCGCTATATTTGCGGAGGACCGGAAGCATAACTGTTGTCCCTTCTGGATGCCAAAGGAGGAGGAAAGGAAATCGACATGAAAAATAATAATTCGATTGCGGAACGTAACCGCATTGTGGAAGAAAATCCCCCCATGATCGGCAAAGTGATCCGTCGTAACTGGGCACTGATGCTGGCGGCACACCTAGACTATGATGACGTGTACCAAGACTTGGCGGTTCGGCTGATCCATTGCGTGGAAAATTTCGACCTGGAAAAAGGGGCTCTCCAGGCCCACATTTACGCGCAGCTCAAGTATGAGCTGCTAAACTGTAAGGCTCCCCGAAAACTGACAGGTATCGTTGATGCGCCCGCTGATTTCCGCTGGTGCAATATCCTGCCGGTGGATACGCTCGGCGAAGATAACTGCGCCTTTGCCACCGCATAAGAGAGGAAAATAAAAATGGCTGTCATATTAGCGTCAACTGAACACATGTCCTATGAGGACTGGCTGGAACATCGCAAGCTGGGGATCGGCGGCTCGGACGCTTCGGTGGTATGCGGCGTCAGTAAGTACAAGTCGCCCGTAGAGCTGTGGATGGAGAAAACCGGACAGCTCCCCCCGCAGGAGGCTGGAGAAGCTGCCTACTGGGGGACGCAGTTAGAGACCATCGTCCGGGACGAGTTTACCAAGCGCACCGGGATCAAAGTCACGAAACCCGCAGTGATCCTCCAGAGCGAGGAACACCCCTTCATGCTGGCGAACCTGGATGGCGTCTGTGAGGTCCCCGGCGTTGGCGCCTGTATCTTCGAGGCTAAAACCGCTTCCACATACAAAGCTGGGGAGTGGGAGGGCGCTATTCCAGACGAATATATGCTCCAGGTGCAGCATTACATGGCCGTCACCGGATACCAGGGAGCCTATATCGCTGTACTGATTGGCGGGAACACCTTCCGCTGGAAGTTTATTGAGCGGGACGAGGAATTGATCTCCATACTTATTGAATTGGAGTCGGCTTTCTGGAACCATGTGCAGGATCGTACCCCTCCGCCACTGGATGGCTCGGACGCATCGAAACAGTTCCTTGCCGAACGATTCCCTTGCGGCACGCCTTCGTCCCATATTACTTTGCCTAATACCGCCGCTGATTTACTGGCGCAGTACGATGAAGCCTGTGAAGAATTGGAGATCGTCACAGAGAAGAAACAGCGGGCTGAAAACCTGTTGAAAGAGATGATAGGCAGCAATGAGGTCGGTGTTGCAGGCAGCAGAGTTGTTACATGGAAAAACGTGACCCAGGAGCGTCTTGACAGCAAGACCTTGAAGGCCGAACACCCCGTTCTTTACCAGAAGTACACCAGTAGGACATCGTACCGCCGCTTCACCATTAAAGACGCAAACTGATTTACGAGGAGGTTCCATATGGATAACGAGAAACTCAGATCCCGCATGAACAATAAGATGCAGGAGATGCAGCAGCCTACTGTAGCCGCCGCTGCTCTTGGCACATCGCTGGCTCCGGTAAAATCCACCTATCTGGCTCTTGGTGGCAATACCCTTGACATTATCCGGACCAACTTAAAGAGCCAGCCGCTGACCCTGGACCTGTTCGACATCGTGAAATCGCCATCCGGCGGCTCCACAGTGTTTGAGGTGCCGGGGCTGAGCGGGAATGAGGCAGCAAAGGAACTGACAGGCATTGTCCTGGACTACACCACCCCTAGGGCCTATTGGGACTCCCCTGACCCCGTGGAGGGTACGCCGCCCGCCTGTATGAGCCAGAACAGCTTCATTTCCGAGGACGGGAAAGCCTGCGCCCACTGTCCCTACAACGATTTCGGTTCCAAGGACGGAGACAGCAATGCCAAAGCCTGCAAGGAATCGGTGCTCCTCTTCCTGCTGCGGCCCAATAGTATCATTCCGCTGTTAGTGAGGGTCCCCGTGACAAGCAAACCCCGGTTCCTGAAATACTCCACCCGGCTGCTCAGTACTCTGACGCCAATCAGCAGTGTGATCACGAAGATCACGCTGGAGAGGGCCACCAGCAAGCAGGGCAAGCCCTACGCGCTGTTCAGCTTCGAGGCGGTGGGGATGCTCAGTCCGGAGGAAGCGGCCCAGGCGAAAGCATTCGGCCAGCAGTTTATGGAAATCGTAAATGCTGCCCAGCTGGTGCCGGAGCTGGCTGAGGCGGGCTAAGATATCATAAGGCGATATTATATAGGCGCTTAAGGGCATGAAAATGTGGGAAACGTGGAAAATTCCCACGTTTCCCACATTTTCGCAGCGATAACTAATCTTTACTGTTTTTAATATTTCTGTAAAGGACTACTCCTTATCCTTCCTTATACCCTGTCTATGGTTCAAGTGGAAAAAACCCTCTGCATCGCGGCCTTCTTCGTCTACCATCACTAAAATATCACCCGGTTCACATTTTAGTAAATCGCAAATCTTACCAATATTTTGCAATGAGATTGCCTTTCCCTCACGTAAAGATTGAATCACACCTTCTGCCAACAATTTCTCTTTGCGAAGCCTATTTGTATTGTAGCCATGTTTCTTCAGCTCTTCCAGAATATTTTTCTTATATGCGATTGGCATTTCTTTCTGTCCTCTCTCGATAATATCCTTAAAAATTATTTCTTTCAGGGCATATCATATCACACATTTGCACAGAAAGTAAAGTAAATTTTCATAAATTCGTCCTCTTATTTACTCAGATTTTTGTGTAGTCCCACGTCTTGATTTTGATCAGAATTCTGTGTAATATTATAATATCATATTTTGAAGGAGGCGATTTTATGGCAGAACTAAATGGTGAATTCCCCATCTGTGTAGGGACGGGCAAAAAGTGCGGCTCGAAAAAGGGAAGTTCAAAAAAACTGAAACGAAAACTGAAGAAAATGAAATACAAGTTAAAGTATCAGAAAAAGCTTGCTAAAGAACATAGAAAACGTTGCAAGGCAGAGATCAAACTAAAGTTCACAAAGCTGCTCCTACAAAACCACGGCAGCCTGCCCGAATCCTTCTACACCGGAGGTGACGATTCAAATGTCTAATCTCTCCTTACCGCAGAGAGGGCTACAATCAGGAGGATGCTTGCTCACCAATTTTGACATCATCCACGCAAGGCCGCTATACGATATCAGCTCTTGCACCCAGTTAGAAGCCATCGATCTGCGTATTGCGGCTCCCGACTGTACGCGCGACCTGATTGTAGACACTCGTCAATCTATCTCTTCACAGATCCTCAATGCTATTCCAACCTGCCGGATCCTAAACGCTGGCAGATATGGCTCGGTCGATACTCATATCCTCTACATTGCAACCGCATCAAAAGACCAAGGTTTATTTTGCCGTGACTTTGGCCTAAATCAGCTGTACGATGGTACGTGGATATTTGTGGCTGGGGACGAGATATTAGGTAACAGAAGCAATCATGTCATCACAGTCCACCCGGAAATTTCCTCTATCCACCTGGCAAGGGATGGGCCCGAGAATGAGCAATCAGCAATTATAATGCTGCTGCGAGAAATCGAACATAATCCACCCATCATCTGGCCTACATTTTCGTATTCGCTGCTCTGTTCCATGCGTCCTCAGGTTGCCGCTCTTGGACTGACAACCTTTCCTGCCTTATATATCGTGGGACAGCAGGGCTTTGGTAAGACCATGTTAGTTTCCCGCTATTGTCTGCTGTATGACGTGATGGACAATGTTCCACCTAGGCTTTGTGGTAAGCTGGACGCTAATTCAACCGCTAAAGGCGTGATTAAAGAGATCAGCAAGTACCGGGGTCAGGTAATACTGGTTGATGACTTGGCAAGAGGCAGCAACCCAGCGGTTCAACGAGAACGGCAAAAGCTTATGGCAGAGGTTCTGCGGTTTGCTACGAATGGCAGTATCCGGCGAACCGCAGCCCCACGTGCATCTAGTAGCGCCTATGACTGTCAAAGTGGTGTCGCTTTTACGGGCGAAGTCCCCCTGACCGCAGCTTCTGATTTAACCCGCATCATTGAAGTACAACTAACCGAACCAATGCGCGGCGGCTTGCCAACAGCTCGAATGGCGGCTGCTAAAGCATTCCGGGCCTGGATGATTTGGCTTTTGCCGCACATAGATTCCGAACTACAGGTTCTTAGCCGCCAGCTTGCTTCCCTAACAAGCTGTGACGACGCTAGGCTGGAAATCTCCAAATTGCTCCTGCTTTGGAGTACAGAACTGTTTTATCGGTTTGTTTTGGAGACAGATATTATTAGCCAGTCATACTATCAGTCCGCTATCCGTGCAGCTGAACAAGTCTTTGAAAGTCTACTGTCCGCTCAAGCGAAAAAAGTCAGTCGTGTTCAAAACTACACCCCCCAAGGTAATCTTTGCTGGTACATCCTCCAAGGTTATCATAACAACGAGTTCCATGTAGTGCCACGAAAAAAATTGAATCACGATGAGGATTGCATCGTTGAAAAAGATGCCCTGTGTATCCGCACAGAAACCTTGCTCACTTATCTGCGTGGAAAGGCAAATTTCGGTTCGCTGTCCAGCAAAGAAATGACAAAAATGCTTTGTCAAGAGGGAGTACTGAAAAAGCACTCAGAAATGCGGCTCGCGACAAAAAGGATTCAGGGACGGCGTTATCTGGAGCTTCCTTTTGCCGCCCTGCGGAACGGCGCAAAGCACTACTAAGCGCATATTCTTATGTTGAAAATCTAGGCTGCAATGAGGAAAGGAATGATGTTCTATGGTCTGTCAAGTTGGTACAATTCGTGAAATTCATCGTAGGCTCGTGGGAGAGGGCTACCAAGTCAGCGAATGTGCCCTTCGAAGGTGGATAAAGCGAGGGCTTCTCCCTGCCATATACTCAGGTAGCAAAGCCTTGATTTCCTATGAGCGAGTACTACGGCTTCTGGATGCTACATCAGCTGAAGCCACAGGATAAGCCCCTTACCATCCCCGCTCTGTGAAGTGTCGCAGGGCGGGGATTCAATCTATTACTCAATCATCCAGAACGGAGGCATATTACTATGGCAAGTATACGAGAACGCAATGGCAGTTATCAGATCACTGTACTCCTGAACAGGTTTCCATTTTCCTAGACTTCATTGAAAAACCTTATGCCATCAAAGTTCGTGGTCATAAGCGCATTGACGATACAGGGCTCCCATACACCGTAGGAGATTATGTTATTACGAA
>CALWWO010000192.1 GCA_944385265.1 uncultured Oscillospiraceae bacterium | reverse complement strand
AAAACTTTTCGGCTGCCCGTTGATATGATAGAGCAGCTTGAGAAGCTTGCGGCGCAGAATAAGCTGTCCTTAAACCAGCTTGTTATACAGTGTTTAAATTACGCGATCTCCAATCTTGAGATTTCAGATGAAGACGCCGCAGAAAAGATAAAACCCGATGACGGTCGCGCCGGCTCATGATCTCACATGCTTTTGAGCCGGCAGGCGGCGCAACGATAATACGCTGTAAGCTGACAAAAAACAAGACCGGCTCTCTGCATCAAAATGCAGAGAGCCGGTCATTTCAAAAGCTGCGCTTTATTAAGACGATTTATACCCCTGTATCGAAAATACAGGGGTTTTTACTTACTCCACGTTTTCACCGTTGATTATTCGATTTAACAGGTTTGCCAGCGCTATCGCCCCGTCTCTTGTCAGCAATACGCTTGCAACGTCGTCAACTACCTGCGCCGATACGTTTGTGAGCGCGCCGTCCTTCATGGAAAAATTGCGCTCTGTGTAAACATGTGCAAAAGAGATCGTTATCTCAGATTTGTTTTTATTATGTGAAATATTAAACGTGTTGCAGAATACTGGCTTCATAGCTTTTCTTCCCCCGCTATTTCGCTTCCTCAAGCGCGTCCTCGATCGCGTGGGCAAGCTGGTCCGGACATGACGTCCCTTTCGTTCTGCACTCTATTCCTTTGAGACGCTCGACCACTTCATCAGCCTTGCAGCCCTTTACAAGGGACATTATGCCTTTCAGATTACCGTCGCATCCGCCGACGATTTTGACGTCTTTTATTATGCCGTCCTCGATCTCGATTTCCATCAGCTTTGAGCAAACGCCTTTCGGCGTATATGTCTTTATCATATGAATCCCTCCAATTAAAATTGCATATCTATTATATATCCGCTCCGGCGAAACGACAAGCTTTTATTCATATTTACATATACCAGCTCATAAGCTTTGATATGGAGGTGACGATCAGCCTTGATAAGATCATATAAAAGTCCGCGCCGCCGAATGCATGGGAGAAACTCTTTCCTGAAGGCTGTCGCCAAAAACGTGCTGCTTATCGTCTCAATATGCGTTTTCATTAAATTCCTGTCGCTATCAGGGGCAGACTCTTTCTGCGAAAAGCTTTTTAACAGGATATTTCAAAACGAATCTGTCGTATCTACAATTTTGGGATTTGAAATGGGCTATACAGAGCCGCTGAATATACCGCTCATAAACGCGATGACGCCGCAGAGCAGTCCCGCAGCGGGAGCTACCGCTGAAAGCGCTCAAAATACCGACACATTCATATCTGAAATGCCCCAAAACGGGGAATCGGCTGGTATCGTGCCGGAAAGCAGCGCCTCAGATCCCACTGAATCCATCGAGTTTACCGACATGGGCGATCTTGGTATATCCGATCTGCTGAGCGCCGGCGTAGGCGGTGAAATAAAGGACTTATCCGGATATAACATCGATTTTTCCAAATATCTGTCTCTTGACACATCCCTTTCGACTGATTATTCCGATGTTACCGTACTTATAATCCACACGCATGGAAGCGAGGCGTATAAGCCTGAGGGTGAAGATATATATGTTGCCTCCGACCCATCGCGAACGGAGGACTGCAACTATAATATGATACGTGTCGGCAACGAACTCACCGCGATACTTGAAAGCCGCGGAATAAAGGTCATCCATGACACATCGCTTTACGACTATCCAAGCTATAACGGGTCATATACGCGCTCGCTCGACGCCATCGTCTCGTATCTGGAAAGCGACCCCAGCATAAAAATCGTTATAGATCTTCACCGCGACGCTGTGAACGAGGGAGATAATCCGTATAAAACGACGACCACTATAAACGGAGAATCCTCCTCCCAGGTGATGATAATAGCCGGTACGGACGGCACCGGGCTGTGGCACCCATACTGGGAAGAAAATCTCAAATTCGCGCTGCTGCTTCAGGGCAGCATGAATATAAAATATCCATCGCTTGCGCGTCCGCTGTACGTTACAAACGCAAGATATAACCAGCACGCCACTACCGGCTCTCTTATCGTAGAGGTCGGGTATAACGGCAATACCCTTCAGGAATCCCTCCGAGCCGTCCGCTATTTTGGAGACTGCATGGCAGATGTAGTCACCACGCTGAGGGAAAACAGTCTCGGCGGCGAAAACGGATAAATTATTTCATATTTTCAATTTCCTCCTTAAACGGCGGACGGCATACGATATCGTATGCCGTCCGCCGTTTATGCGCCCATATTCTTACCGCCGCGCTATTCCGACTCCTGTTTTTTCAATAGCAGAAAGCATACGGCGGCGGCAGTCAAAAATACCAATATCAGATACCACGCGTTTTCCAAGCTAAAGCCCCCGTTTAACATGAGCCTGTATCCCCACGAGGCTGGAAAAAGCTTCCCCGCAGTCTCCAGCGCCTTCGGCAGCAGCTCGATCGGAAACATGATCCCGGAGAGCATGATGGACGGCAGAAACACAAGCTGCGCTATCATCGTCAATTTCGCCTGATTTTTAACTGCTAAGCCCAAAATGCTCCCGATGCTGAGCGATACGATGATATAAACGGCAAGCGACGAAAAAAACGAAACGGTGTCCTCCGGCAAGACCGCGTCAAAAATGACAGGCGCGAGCAGGAATATGACGGCGCACATTATAAACAAATGTATAAATGCGGAGATAAACATCGTTGTAAGCCCAAGATACATCGGCGCCCCGTTTGCTCTATACAGCTTTTTTATGTCGCTCCCGTATGTTTCGATCAGCGAAGGAGGAAGCCCTATAAACGCGCCCATCGACACGCCCATCACGATCATAGACTGTATCAGCGTATCCTTCATTTCCGGCATTACGGAGGTAAAGATACCTCCCATAAGCAGGAAAAAGATAAGCGGTACGACATAGCAGGTAACGAGTAAGGATCTGCTTCGTATATCTAATTTCCACTGCAATGCCACAGCGTATAAAAAAGCGCTCATTTACTCATCCTCCCTGTCATTTCAATAAAGTGCTGCTCGAGCGTGCCCCTGTCCACCTTGATATCAAGTACCTTGACTCCCTGCCGCTTCAGCTCTCCGAGCACGGAAAGCAGCGTGTCCTCGATATTACCGGTTTCAAGCGTCTCGCTTCCACGCCGCGTCTTTATGTGGATAAAATACTTTTCCCCTATTTTGTCCGTAAGCTCCTCCGGCGTGCCGCAGAACGCAACGCGGCCGTCATTTAAGATGGCGATCCTGTCGCACAGCGTCTCTACCTCAGCCATATCATGGCTTGCAAGCACTATAGTCTTGCCTTTTGTTTTCAAATTAAGTATATAGCTGTGCAGTGCCAGCCTGCCCTCTACGTCGAGCCCAGCCGTCGGCTCGTCCAGAAAAATGATATCCGGATCGCCGATAAGGGCAAGCGCAAGGTGTAAACGCCTTTTCTGTCCTGTTGACAGTTGGACGTACTGTCTTTTTGCTATGTCTTTTATGCCGAGCGCGTCGAGCATAGCCTGATCGGGCTTTACCCTGTTCCATTTAGAAAACAGCTTCACCGCCTCCATAGGCTTTATATGGGCTGGCAGCGACGACGACTGAAGCTGTATCCCCATTTTCCCGTTCACGGCGATCGTGCCGCCGTCGTATTTCCGCAACCCTTCTACACATTCAAGCGTCGTCGTTTTCCCGGCGCCGTTTACGCCGAGCAGCGAGAATATCTCTCCGGATTCGATTTGCAGATCGATTCCCTTCAAAACTTGATGGCTTCCATAATTCTTTTTAAGCCCATGTATTTCGACCGCAGGTCTCACTTTTTCTCCTCCTCAAACGGATCAGCGCCAAGCTTTGAAAAATATATCTCCAAAGCCGGCTGGATATATGCGTTTACGATTTTCTGTTTTTCTTCCCATTCGTTTGCCGCGTTTTTAAAATCGCCTATTTCCATAAGCTTCGGAAGCATGCTCATGTCGCCGTCTGTAAACTCCGTTATCATATCCCAGTAAGCTCCCACAAGCTGCTGGCACCTCTCGCTTTCCGGCGGTACGTTTTCTTTTTGAAGCTGGACGAGCTCATCGCTCAGCCGGTTAAATCTGTCCATAAAATCAAGCCCGCTTTCCCTGTCGAATCGGCTGCGGATGTGGTCAAGCGTCTCATCGTCGAAGCGT
This sequence comes from uncultured Oscillospiraceae bacterium, assembly GCA_944385265.1. Next base: position 11,869 of record CALWWO010000192.1, on the reverse strand, counting down.
TTTATCAGATAGTAAAACTCATTTTTCATTTGAAGGTTTACTATGATATCGGCATATTTTTTGAAATCCACCGTCTGCATTTGCAGCACCTCTGATTTTAATTTCTCTATCGCCGTCAATGATTCGGACAGCTGTTCTATTTTCCGGCGTATCTCCTCCGCCTGCTCGGTAAGCGCGTTTGCGACCTTATCGGGAGTGTCGAGCGTTATCAGCCGCATCTTTATATCATCAAGAGAAAATCCCAGCGACTTTAAAGACATAATCTGATGCAGCGTAATCAAATCCTTGTCTGTGTACAGTCTCCTTCCGCCCTCGCTCTCAGCCGATGGGGACAGCAGCCCCTCCTTATCGTAATATTGCAGAGTACGGACGGTGACGCCCATCTTCTTCGCCACCTCGCCGACCGTCATATATCCTTGCGGTATCGCTCTTTGTTTTGCCATTATGCTTTCGCCTCCAGACATATATTATAAATCATTACGTTACGTCATAAGCAATACCTTTTTCATGAGGAAAAAATTTTCTATCTTCCATATAGCAAAATCGCAAAAATAAATACGGCGCGGCTAAACCGCGCCGTATTTTTAAATATACAAGTCCTCAAAACTTTTTATTTATGCTTCTCTTCACATAAGTCGTATGAAGCAGATGATGCGCCTCGTGAGAGCCGGGCTTTCCGAGATATTCATCGTAAAGCGCCTTGATAAACGGATTCTCATGCGACTTTCTCACAGGTCGCGCCTCGTCGATGGCGTAAAGCGCCTTTGCCCTTTCAGCCCTGATATCGACGAAGTTCCTGATACCGTACGGGACCTGAGGCTGTCCGCCGCCGTTCACGCATCCGCCGGGGCATGCCATGACCTCAATAAACTGATAATCTGCTTCTCCGCTTCTCACCTTTTCGAGCAGCTTCTGCGCATTGCTGAGCCCGGAGACGACGGCGACCTTGAGCTTAAGTCCGCCCACCTCGTACGTCGCTTCTTTTACGGCTTCAACTCCGCGCACCTCGGTGAAATTCACGTTATCGAGCTTTTCGCCGGTTATCGTCTCAACTGCGGTCCTGAGCGCCGCCTCCATTACGCCGCCCGTAGCGCCGAAAATAGCTCCCGCGCCCGACGAATCGCCGAGCGGATCGTCAAACAGTTCGTCCGGCAGATTGGCAAAGATTATTCCGGCTGTCTTTATCATACGTGCAAATTCTCGCGTCGTAAGCGCATAATCGACATCGGGAACGCCGTTTGCATCCTGATCGGGACGACCTATCTCAAATTTTTTGGCCGTGCATGGCATTATGCTTACCACTACGATATCCTTGGGATCTATGTTATTCTTCTTTGCATAGTAGCTCTTGCATATTGCGCCGAACATCTGCTGGGGCGATTTACAGGAGCTGAGATTTTCTGTCATATCCGGGAAGTAATGCTCGCAGAACTTGACCCAGCCCGGTGAACACGATGTGATCATCGGCAGCTTGCCGCCGTTTTGTATTCTTTCTACAAGCTCGTTTGCTTCCTCCATTATCGTGAGATCAGCGCCGTAATTCGTATCAAATACCTTATCGAATCCCAGTCTGCGGAGCGCAGCGACCATTTTGCCTTCAACATTCGTGCCGATAGGCATATCGAAGCACTCGCCGAGAGCGGCTCTCACAGCTGGAGCGGTCTGCACTACTACATGTTTTGCCGGATCCTGTATGGCTGCGAACACCTCCGCCGTATAGTCTTTCTCAACGAGAGCCCCCGTCGGGCATACGGCTATACACTGACCGCAGTTGACGCAGGCGGTCTCAGCCAGCGGCATATCGAACGCGGTGCCGATATATGTGTTGAATCCGCGAGAATTCGGACCTATAACAGCTACCGCTTGATTGCTGGAGCACACCGCCACACAGCGGCGGCATAGGATGCACTTGCTGTTATCGCGGATCATATGAGCGCACGAGTCGTCTATCTTCGACGGCGTTTTCGCGCCGCTGTAATAATCCAGATCCTTAACGCCATACTGATTGCTGAGCTGCATAAGCTCGCAATTACCGGCGCGGACACAGCTTAAACAATCCCTGTTGTGATTGGAAAGCATGAGCTCAAGCGTCTTTTTCCTCGCTTCCCTTACCTTCTCTGTATTCGTATATATCTCCATACCGGGAGACACCGGATAAACGCAAGCCGTCGCCATGCTCTTCGCGCCTTTGACCTCGACCACGCACATACGGCAGGCGCCTATCTCGTTTAGATCCTTCATATAGCAGAGAGTCGGTATCTCGATATGCGCCATATGAGCGGCTTCCAAAATCGTGGCGTTTGCAGGGACTTCGATCTCAAGCCCGTTTATGGTGATTTTGATATTATCCATTCCCGTCCCCTCCTTATTTCTTGATGATTGCGCCGAACTTGCAGTTTTCCATGCATATTCCGCATTTTATACATTTTTCGCTGTCTATCACATGAGGCTGCCTTACGGAGCCGCTGATAGCGTCCGCCGGACAGTTGCGCGCGCACAGCGTACAGCCCTTGCACTTGTCGGGTACGATCTCATACAGCAGCAGCGCGCGGCATACGCCTGCCGGACATTTATGCTCGATGATATGCGCCTCATACTCGCCTCTGAAATAACGCAGCGTCGAGAGCACCGGATTCGGAGCCGTGTTGCCAAGCCCGCAAAGCGCGTTGTCCTGTATATATTTAGCGAGCTCCTCAAGCTTATCGAGATCAGCCATTGTGGCTTTTCCCTCTGTGATCTTATCCATGATCTCAAGCATACGCTTTGTGCCTATGCGGCACGGCGTACATTTCCCGCAGCTTTCATCGCAGGTGAATTGCAGGAAAAACTTTGCTATATCGACCATGCAGTTATCCTCGTCCATGACGATCATACCGCCGGAGCCCATCATCGAGCCGATCGTGATAAGGTTATCATAATCTATCGGAACGTCAAAATGTTCCGCCGGTATACACCCTCCGGACGGTCCGCCCGTCTGCGCCGCTTTAAATTTTTTGCCGTTCGGTATCCCTCCGCCGATCTCTTCTATGACCTCGCGGAGCGTAGTCCCCATCGGGACCTCTACAAGCCCTGTATTTCTAATCTTACCGCCGAGGGCGAACACCTTCGTGCCCTTCGACTTTTCTGTACCCATGCTCGCAAACCAGTCGGCGCCGTTTAAGATTATCTGCGCTACGTTTGCATATGTCTCGACATTGTTCAAAACAGTCGGCTTTGCAAACAAACCCTTTACTGCGGGAAACGGCGGACGCGGGCGCGGCTCGCCTCTGTTGCCTTCTATCGACGTCATAAGCGCCGTCTCTTCGCCGCAGACGAACGCGCCTGCGCCAAGCCTCAGATGCACGTCAAAATCAAATCCCGTCCCGAATATATCCTTGCCCAGCAATCCGTATTCACGCGCCTGTTTGATAGCGACCTCAAGGCGGTGAACGGCGATCGGATACTCAGCTCTCACATATATGTACCCTTCCGAAGCGCCTATCGCGTATCCCGCTATCGCAAGCGCCTCCAAAACGGCATGGGGATCTCCCTCAAGTATCGAGCGGTCCATAAACGCGCCGGGATCGCCCTCGTCCGCGTTGCATGCGACATATTTTTGGGTCCCCGGCTCTCCGCCGACGGCAAATTTCCACTTTACCCCGGTCGGGAAGCCGGCGCCGCCGCGTCCCCTCAGCCCGGATCTTGTAATCTCGTCTATGACCTGCATCGGCGTCATTTCGGTAAGCACCTTTGCAAGCGCAAAGTACCCGTCCATGGCGATATATTCTTCAATATTCTCAGGGTCTATCACACCGCAGTTGCGAAGTGCGACGCGGTGCTGTTTTTTATAAAACATCGTATCGCCAAGCGAGACGGAATGCGCGTGATCTGCTTTTTCAACGTCCTCCGCCGTCTCGTTATAAACAAGGCGCTCGACAATCCTGCCTTTCAGTAAATGCTCTTCAACGATCTCCGGGATGTCATCCGCCTTCACCTTACTGTAGAACACGCCCTCGGGGTAAACTACCATGACGGGTCCCAGCGCGCAAAGTCCGAAGCATCCGGTCTGTATGACCTCAATCTCCTCCTCAAGTCCCTTTGCTTTAAGCTCTTTTTCGAGGGTCTCGCGGATGTCGGCGCTGCGGTTTGCGGTACAGCCTGTACCGCCGCAAATCAAAACATGTGAACGAATCATTTATCATTTCCTCCCATCGACCGGTCGCCATTAAGCATAAATTCAGCGACCGGTTTCCCGCCGCGAAGATGCTCTTCTGCCACACGAAGCGCTTTTTCTGCCGTCATATTTATATAGGTGATCTTGTCTTTTCCGTTTTCAAATACCTCTACGACCGGCTCGTATCCGCAAAGCTCAGAAGATCCTTTTTGGATGACGGTCACCTGTTCGCCCAGCCCAAGATCGTACACAGCCTCAACTAATGTATTCAAAACCGCGCGGGCTCCGGCGGCGATCCCGGACGTGCCCATGCAGACGGCAACGTGAACTCCATCCGATTCGTGACGAAGAATTACCTTGCTTCTCATTTTGTCTCTTATAGCAATAAGCTCCTCGATAGATTTCATACTCTTCTCCCTTCCGCTGCTCAAAGATATTTAAATTTTAATTATTCTCATACTGTTTTCTCAAAAAATCTCTTATCCACAAAAGCACGCCATACTCCGAAGCCGGCATAATACCGCCAAGATACGCTTTCAGCTTTTCAGAGTCAAAACATACCCTTCGCTGCCCGTATACATGCCTGAAAATTATACGTGCTTCGGGAGCTGCCTGAACGATGGACATGAGCGTTTCCGCCATATTTCCTACCGGTATACACCCCGGATATTTTTTGAAAAAACGCGCAGTAACCTCCGTCCCATGCCGTGCATATTCTTCCGAATTTTTTGAACTTACTGCCATTTCTCCGCCGGCGCGCTCAGCAGCCGCCTTAAGCGACAGCATCCCTCTGCCGGCATTTTTCGAGGGCTTTGTTGTGAAACGCGTATTTCCGACCATCCGCGTTTGTTCGTCCGTCATCCCGCAGCCGTCGTCAGATACTGTAAATGCGAGCGTTTCCCCGGTTTCCTCAATAAATATCGATATATTCTCGGCGCCTGCCCTCACACTGTTCATTGCCAAATCAAGAATGTGGAGGGATACGTCATCCATTCGCACCGCAAAATCAGCGTGGGTCTTTATATTTTTTGTCGCCGCGCCGCTTTTATTTGTACTGCTCGAGTATTCCTTCAACATCATCAGCAGTGATTCTTCCGTAGACTTTATCGTTTATCATCATTACCGGTGCAAGCCCGCAGGCGCCCACGCAGCGGCATGAATCGAGCGAAAACTTCCCGTCGGGAGTGCATTCCCCATCCGATATTTGCAAAAGCTCTTCAAGCTTCTCGTATATCTCGCCGGCGCCTTTTACATAGCACGCCGTGCCAAGACATACGGATATGCGGTTTTCACCGCGCGGATACAGATTGAACTGCGCGTAAAACGTAGCTACTCCGTATATTTTTTCAAGCGGTATCCCTGTCTCGTCCGATATCATCGTCTGTACTTCGATCGGGAGATAACCGTAGATATCCTGCGCTTTCTGCATAATAGGCATAAGCGCGCCCGGCATGTCCTTCATCTCGGCAATAGCTTTTTTAAGCTCTGCCTCCTGCTCCTTCGTACCTTTAAACGGGACTGTTTTTTTATTTTCGTCCATAGCTCTCCCTCCGAATATATATTCAACAAAACAACAAAATCAGATCATGACGGTGCCGGTTATTCTGCTTATATCTAAGCAGGCATAACGCCCGTCTATTCATCCATTGCAAAATACACCTATACATTTTAACTAAATTAAAAGAAAAGGTCAATAGGTAAGAAGGCTCACATTTGCCAATTATTTAATTATTTTTAATATATTATTCCGTAACTTGTACAAAAATAGCCTCAGATTTTTAATATAGACCTGTTTTAATAAAGCCAGGAATAAGATCTCTGCCTTTTCTACACTACAGCTCTGCTCTGCCGGCGCAGCGAAAAAAATTGTAGCTTTTCCCGACAGAACTGATATAATTATAATACCTGTATTTGATTTACGCCAGTGTAGAGATAAAGTTTTTAAGCTCCAAAATTGCTTCTTTGTAGCAATCCTTATGCTTTTAATGCAATATTTGCTTTCACTTTCTTTATTTGGACGTCGGCAGGCGTTTAAACACGTCTTTCAAGCTTGATCGGAGTGAAAAAATAATTTGACAAAAAACAAAAAACAAAAAACAAAAAAACGAATAAAGGCGGCTTTTATCGCCGTTTTCATAATGTGCTGTGTTTTGTTGGCGGCGCTTATATATATCGATTTTTACATAAGGAACTCCGTCGCAGAGTTTATCGTAACAGCTGAGGACGCCGCTGTGCTTGACGCCGACTGCATACTTGTCCTCGGCGCCGGTGTCCGCCAAAACGGAGAGCCCAGCGACATGCTTCGCGACCGGCTCGACATCTCGCTTGAACTGTTCTTTTCCGGCGCTTCAGATCGCCTTTTGATGAGCGGCGACCACGGGAGTGTCGATTATGACGAGGTAAATACGATGAAATCATACGCCGTAAAAGCCGCCGTCCCATCGGAATGCGTTTTTATGGATCACGCGGGTTTTTCCACATATGAAAGCATGTATCGCGCAAAAGCTGTGTTCTGCGCGGAAAAGATCATAATAGTAACGCAGGAGTACCATCTGTACCGCGCCTTGTATGTCGCAAAATCTCTGGGGCTGGAGGCATACGGCGTCGCAGCCGACCGGCATGTATATGCCGGGCAAGCCTATCGCGACGTACGCGAAATACTCGCTCGCGCAAAAGATTTTGCCATGTGCGTTATAAAACCGCTCCCGACATATCTGGGCGACGCTATACCGGTGAGCGGCGACGGGAACGTTACTAACGATAATATAAGCTATGCGTTTACTAAGCAAAAAATAAAATCCCGTACCGCCTAACGGCGGCGCGGGATTTTTTATAGCCGGCTCTCATCTGTTTATATCAGGCTTTCATCTAAATACATCAGTCGCGGTCGCCAAGCTCAGACTCGCCTATAATATAAATCGGACGTTTTTTCGTCTCAAGATACGTTTTCGCAAGGTATTGTGCAGATACGCCCATGCAGCCCATTATCATTCCGCCCATGAGGAATATCAGGCACGCAAGCCCCAGCGCGGCAGTGACTACATCGCCTGCAATCAGCTTTATCAGCATGACTGCCATCATCACAAGCGATATGCCGAATGAAACCGTCCCCAATATGATAGGTATCGCAAGCGGCGCCGTGGAAAAGGCGATTATTCCCTCGATCGCATATTTGAACAGCGACCAGAACGACCACTTCGTCTCTCCCGCAACGCGCTCTATATTCTCATATTCAAGCCATTTTTTCTTAAAGCCTATCCAGCCGGAAATCCCTTTGGAAAAGCGGTTATACTCGCCCATGGACAGTATCAAATCGACAACCTTGCGGCTCATAAGCTGGAAATCGCGCGCTCCGTCTACGATCTCCGCCTTTGAAATCCGGTTTATCAGTTTATAAAAGCTTCTGGCAAAGAATGAGCGGATCGGCGGCTCGCCCGCGCGCGTAACGCGGCGGGAGCCGACGCAGTCGTACCCCTCCTCCGTTACCGCTCTCCACATTTCCGGCAGCAGCGCCGGCGGGTCTTGAAGGTCCGCGTCTAAAATCGCGACGTAATCGCCGGCAGCATGCTCAAGCCCGGCATACATCGCCGCTTCCTTTCCGAAATTCCTGGAAAAGGATATATAGCGGACGCTTCCGTTCTTCCTATGCAGCTCTTTTAGTATCCTAAGCGTGCCGTCGCTCGAGCCGTCGTCTATAAAAAGGTATTCGAATTTAACGTCCGGCATCGTTTGCTCTACGCGGCTCGCCTCTGCGTAAAACGGCTCAAGCGTCTCCTGCTCATTATATGCCGGAACTATAAGCGTCAAAATTTTTTTGTCCATAGCATCCATTTTAAACTCCATCTCATATATAAGATACTATTTTATCCGATAATAGTTAAATTTAGATCACGCGATGCATACCGCACTGCAACCGCTAAAGCGCAAACGGTACAATATCCCGTTTTTTCCGTTTACCGCCCGAAGCGGCAAGGAAAGGGCTTACATAATATCTATGGTCTCTGTGCAGCAGTCATTGTGCTACAAGCACATTTTAATAGTATTTTTTCAAATATACAACAAAAAAATGGCAGAAAGCCGTTAAAAATCGGCTTTCTGCTTTTTTATTGTGAGGCTTTACGAAATAATGGGCTGCAGCTGTTTCCCCTCAAGCGCCGCCTTTGCCGCCTCCGTTATAAATTCAAATTTTGCGGTAAGCGAAGTCGGCTTGTTCATGCAGTCGTCCTGACCGAACGGAACAAAATAGATATTTTTCCTGTTCATCAGGCTGCCGATATTTCCCGCATTGGCGCTTAACCCATCGTTTGTCGAAATTGCCAGCAGCACCGGACGCCCATTGCGCAAATGCGCTTTTGCCGCCATAGTGACAGCCGAATCTGTTATCCCGTTTGCCATTTTCGCGATAGTATTCCCTGTACATGGCGCGATTATAAGCAGATCGAGAAGCCCCTTTGGTCCTATCGGCTCCGCCGCCGTTATCGTGCTTATAATTTTTTTGCCGCACATCTCCTCGAGCCTGTTTTTAAATTCCTCAGACGTACCGAATCTGCTGTCCGTGTTAAAAACATTCTCCGACATTATCGGCGTAATATCAGAAAATTCAGCCTTCAGAGATTCCAGCGCCTTGAACACATTGGCAAACGTGCAGTATGACCCCGTCATCGCAAAGCCTATTCTGTACTCCTTCATTTTCATCCCTGTTCCTTTATTATGTTATATACAGTGTCTTTTATCGCTCTGCCGGTGCTCGCCGGAGCCACCTCTCCCGGCAGGCTCAATGCCCAAATTGTTTTCAACCCCAGCCTCGAGCTCTCTGAAAAATCTATCCCGCCCGGCTTTGACGCGAGATCAAGGCAAAGGCAGTCTTTCTTCAGTTCGCTAAGCTGCTGCCTGCCCATTATATACGCCGGCACGGTGTTTACCACAACGTTGTAGTCGGACAATATGCCATCGAGCGCGCCCGTTTCGGCAGCTTTATAGCCGTACGCCTCTATCCACGCGATGTCGCTGCATTTCCTTGCCGACACAGTGACAAGGGCGTTCAAGCCTTTCAGCCTTTCAGCCAGAGCCTTTCCTATACGCCCGTAACCTATTACAAGGCATTTCGCTCCGTTTATGGTTGACTCTGTCTCCTCCATTATGATCTGCACGGCGCCCTCTGCTGTCGCCACAGCGTTTGCTATTGCAAATTCCTCTCTTTCAAGATAGTCGAATATCCTTATCCCGCGTTCAGCCGCCGCCGTTTTCATCTGTCCGTCTATTTTCCCGGCGCAGACGATCTGACCGGCTTCTATTACGGAAAACACTTCGTTTACGGTATGTACCCTTTTGCTCAGCGGCGCGTTCAGTATACCGTCTTTGGATAATGCCGGAAGCGGGAGCACAATGCAATCCGCCCCCTCCACTGCTTCGGAAATAGTATCAGCCGTATCGACGCCGCCGTCGATTTTTACTTTATCGAGCGCGAAACACGATACCGCATGACCGTCTCGCGCTAAAAACTCACACAGCCTTACCTGCCGCATGTCTCCGCCTATCACAGTAAATTTCATTACCGAGCTCATCCCCCCGTTGTTATTAAAAATATATAGATCGCCTATCGGACGGTCCGACCGCGCTATGCCGCCGCATTACATTCTATTCACGCCGGAGGAAACCGTGACCGGCAGCGCGTGCACCGCGGCACCGGCGCGTTCTCTCGTTTTCCAAATACCGCAAAACAGCATATGTTTCTTCGGGTAAGTTGACAAAAAATCTTCCGCAGTTTAAAATGTAGAAAATATATTGGGGAGCTTTGATGTTATGAGCACATCGAGACTGGACAGAATAAACGAATTGGCGCAAAAGAAGAAAACTGTTGGGATCACGCCTGAAGAGGAAGCTGAACGCCGGCAGCTCCATAAAGAATATGTCGCTGAGCTGAAGAAAAATGTAAAAATGCAGCTTGATAACGTATATTTTGTCGATGAAAACGGTAATAAACGCAAATTGAACAGGAAAAAATAATGTGTATGCCGTATTTCTTCTTTATAAACGCACGGTTTTGCCCGGGGAAATTATTTTTTGTTTTAAACTGAAATTTTTTCGTTGACAAATCCGTTTCTTGTGTTATAATGATTCTTGCTTGCGAGAGTGCTGGAATAGGTAGACAGGCACGTTTGAGGGGCGTGTGTCGTTAGGCGTGTGAGTTCAAGTCTCATCTCTCGCACCAAACAACAATGGGTACTGCTTTATGGAGCAGTACCCATTATTAAAAATTTGCTCAGGAGGGATCTGTATGCCGGATTACAAGGCTATGTATTATCACTTGGCGGGGCGCATGGCAACTGCTGTTGACGCGCTGGAAGCGACTACCAAGGCGTTGGTTGAAATTACTGAAAAGCTGAAACTGGCACAGCAGACCACGGAGGAAATGTTTATTTCCAGTCCTGACGACGATATGGATTCTCCGGATAACGTTTCAGAGTAAGAGTGGCAGTGTCCGCAAATTTCATAAACGGCATCTATAGTGACGGGATATTACACGTTGGAGCAAAGCGAACTTTGCTCCGATGTTTTTTTATGCCTGCAGCGTCAAACAACGCCATCCGCTCGCTCGTTCTCTCGCTCATTCGCACCGAATCAAATCCGCTTACGCTGGGTTTTGATTCGGTTTTTGGTTTTGGGAATGTCCTTTATATATCATCCAACATGGAACAAAGCCGACCGATGTAAGACGGTCGGCTTTCTGTATCTTATATAAATATTTCAACTCTTGGGCGAAATGTATTAAAACATCCGGTTATTGCCGTTTGACACGTCGATCTTTATAATTACAAGCAAAGGGCGCGCTACTTACTCTTAGCTTAAGGAGGGCTTATTTATGAATACATTGACAATCGGCAGAAATATAAAACGGTTGAGAGAAGAACAGAATATAACGCAGCAAATGCTGGCTGAAAAACTTTCTATTTCATTTCAGGCTGTAAGTAAATGGGAAACCGGCACGAGTCTGCCGGATGTTACGCTATTGCCCGCTATTTCAGAAATATTCGGTGTGACTATAGACGATCTGTTTCGAGCAAATATACATGCGGCGTCATATCTGACAAATCGGCGTCTTTCTGTGTACAAAATCACGATCTTGTGCTAAAATAACAGATATCTTATTCAACTTATAAGTCAGGTGCCCGCTTATGGTAAAATATTTTGTCAAACGCTTGCTTGTCTCTATTCCTATTTTATTTGGGATCATCTTGGTTATATTTTTACTGCTCAATTTTATCCCCGGGTCTAACAGTAATAATTTTGCCTCATATGACGGCGGGGACGCGCTCGACAGATTTTTTGAAAAGTTCGATATAGAAGACGGATTGTTCTCGCGCTATGTGCGGTACTGCTATAATATCATCGTAAAGCACGATTTCAATCCCGTCGATAATGAAAGCGCAAAGGTCGGGCAGTCTCTCGCTTTCAGGCTTGAGACAACGCTTACGCTTACGCTGCTTGCTTCTTTAGCCGCCTTCTTTGTCGGGATACCTCTTGGGATATACACCGCCCTGCACCGCGGCAAATGGCAGGATCATTTCGTCTCATCTGTTTTCATGGTGTTTTCGTCCATTCCGTCGTACTGTCTGACCATTTTTCTGGTCATCTTCTTTTCGCTGTGGCTTCAGCTTCTTCCTGCCACCGGACTTTCCAGCGGCGCAGGATACATCATGCCCACCATTGTTTTAT
>CALWWO010000191.1 GCA_944385265.1 uncultured Oscillospiraceae bacterium | reverse complement strand
GATCGCCGCGTGCGAGACGGCAACGGCCGCGACCGATTCGCTGCAGCGCGAGACGGGAGAGGACGGGTTCACGCTTGAAAATATGCTCGGCGATTACAGCCAGGAGGAGAAGCTTGTCGAATATGTCGCGCTCCGCGAGGCAATAAAGAAGCTCACTCAAAAGGAGCAGATGGTCATAATGCTTAGATTTTACCGCGGGATGACGCAGGAGGCGGCAGCCCGCGTGTTAAAAGTGTCACAGGTGCAGGTATCGCGCACGGAGAGGAAAGCGGTTACAAAATTGCGCGAGCTGCTGAAGTGACTCTATATATAAAAAGGAGGCGGTATCGTCGAAAAATGAAAATACACAGCCGCACCGGAGAAAAAACGCCGGTGCGGCATTTTTTTGCCCACCGGCGCTTATAATTTAAACGGACTATTTTGATACGGTCATAACTGCGGTATGCGATTCCCAGTCGAACGTCGCCGTCGCCTGACCGCAGTTTACCGAGACTGTCTGGTGCGAAAGGCCGAGATTTATTATCTCCTCCGATTCCAGATCAAAATATCGGTCGGTATATCCCTCGTACAGCATCTCGCCGGATACGGTAAACGTGTTGTACGATGCCCACGTCGGATCAAAGAATATCCAGCGCGACCCGTCGTGCGCAAAATTGTACGCGTGCGATGAGCTTGTCGCCGTCATGCACGGTATGCCTATCGAGCGCAGCATTGCGGAGGCGAGATCAGAGTATCCGAGACATATTGCAATATGCGTACTCAGCACGTCGTAGGCTTTTTGCGAGCGGAACTCGATCCCCTCAAGATATAGGTGATCGTAATATGTACTGTCGGCGACGTACGTCATAACGGCGTATATCTTCTCGTAATCGCTTGTACAGCCGCGCGTCGCCTCTTTCGCCGCCGCGCGTATCTTCTCAAGCTCGTCATCCTGCGCAAACTCTGCCGCGTCGAGATAGTAGTAGGGATTGGCGAAAACATCTAAAAATTCTAAAATCCCCGAATAAGAGACGGATATCTCGACCTCGTCAGGCGAAGAGTACGGCAGCACATGCATCGTGTCCGGCATACATACGGCGGCGAGCAGCACAAAAACCCAGCTGCAGATCTTCTGAACCATAAAACCACTTCCTTTTATCGATTTTCCGGCATAAACGGCGTAAAATCCGCGCATTTTATGCCCTGCTGACAGAATACAACAACTCGCGGAAAAATCGCGTCGAACTGCGCCTAAAACGCAAAAATCGAGTGTTAGTCCCATGGCAGGCGTTCGTTTGCTGTGAAATCAGCCTGAAAACCGATGGGATTAACACCTTATGAATGCAAGGAGAGGGCAAATATCACAAAAATATTGACAAATACACGGTAAATTTTATATAATAATACAAAGAGGTGTAGCAGTAAGACGACCGGCATTTCGGAAAGGAGAGATCGTATGGGAAAATTCATCATAAGGCGCGTTGTAAAAACACTGGTGATTATCTTCTGCATAACGGCGGTGTTCTTCACGATCTTCTATTTCACGCCCGGCGATCCGGCGAGATGCCTTTTGGCGAAGCCTGTGATATATCTCTACCCGGAGACGGCGCAGGAAGTATATGTAGAGCTCGGCTGTGAGGATGAGCTTGCGGTCACATACCCGGAATACGGCGACGGATGGCATGTTCTTGCCGAGCCGGACGGAACGATCACCGACCTCTCCGACGGGAAGGAGTATTCATACCTGTTCTGGGAGGCGGAGTCGAGCGATATGGAGGCCGATTTTTCAAAAGGCTTCTGCGTCCGGGGCGAGGATACGGCAGAGTTTCTGCAGGAGACACTCGCCGCTATAGGGCTTACGCCGCGTGAGTACAATGAGTTTATCGTGTATTGGATGCCGCTTATGCAGGGAAATGAGTATAATCTCATATCATTCCAGTGGGAAAACTATGATGCGGCAGCGCCGCTTTCGGTAACGCCCGAGCCCGACAGCATACTGCGCGTGTTCATGGCGTATAAGGCGGTCGACGAGCCTGTCGATATCGAGCCGCAGACATTTGAACCGTTTACAAGAGACGGCTTTACGGTCGTCGAATGGGGCGGGACGGAAGTAACAGATTAAAAACCAGTGAGAACAGAAAGAGCGTCCGAAATCATTCGGACGCTTTTTGTTTTTGTCCGAACGCGGGCGTTCGGAGGATCTCCGAAGTTTCCTATTGTGGGGCAATTCTGTGAATCCACTTTTAAGGCCGACTTTATGCGGGCGGATTTCGCAAAAATGCACGGCCGATATTATTTATATCGCCAAAAGTGATAAAACCTCTCGACAAAATACGACATGCTGTTATATAATTAGTAAAGTGAATGTAAATATACTGGGAGGGGTTAAGGTGGATTTTCTTAGAAACGAAACGCTGGCCGATAATGTTTGGTCGCCGCTGCTTGACACAGTAAACAGATTTTTTCCAATTGTATTGCTCGGCGTAACGGTGATATGCGCGCTGTATGCGGGCATCATCGGACTTAAATACTACCTTGCGCGAAACGACGATCAAAAGCGCGGCGAGATGATCGCGCTCGCTAAACGCGGCGGTATTACGATAGCGGTGATATACGCAGTATTTATACTGCTGAAGATCCTGATATCGGTCGGACTGCGCTCGCTGATATAGTCCGTGTGCTGTTATCAGGCGCTTATCTGGCGGAGCGGATGTTTTCGGAAATGTCGTTCAACGTCTGGCCGACACCTGATTTGCTGGGCATATTTTTTGCAATATC
>CALWWO010000190.1 GCA_944385265.1 uncultured Oscillospiraceae bacterium | reverse complement strand
ATGTCGCTGATCATTACTGTTTGCATTTCGTTTCTCTCCTTAATAAAAATGGGAATAAAAAAACCTGAGGCTAAAAAGCCTCAGGGACGAAAGTTTGTTCGCGGTACCACCCTGATTACCCTCCCCTCGCGGAAGAGAATCACTCTCGGACTCTATCAAGTCCACAGCCTATAACGGGGCGACCTTGCCTTACTACTTGCCGCGGTAAAAGGCGGTGTTTGCAAAGCCGACTGGGGAAGGAGCAGCCCGATCCTGTCGTACCGGCTCACAGCGACCGCCGGCTCTCTGAAACGCGTTAAAAAGGGCTTATTTCCGTCAAAGTCTTTATCATTAAATCAAAATTCCAGTTAATTAAAACACACATCGTCTGTTTTGTCAACCGTCTTTTTCTGAAAATCCGCGTAAAATATTTTCCCCGTATGTAAAACATGAAAAAAAGTGTTGACATCGCATTTTTGCTGTGCTACTATACACACAGAATATTTTAAAGGCGTTGACGAAGACGGTCTGGGGATGATCTGCAGAGAGCCGGTGGTTGGTGCAAACCGGTGATTTGAACCTTTTAACCTATCACTTCCGAGCCGGAAACCCGAACGATTTTTTCTAGTAGACGTTTCTCGTTTGCCCGCGTTAAGGGATAGGACTTGTCGGAGTCTGAAGCGGCGGATACTTTCGCAATTTGAGTGGTACCGCGGGTATATGTGATTATAACCCGTCTCAAGATTAATCTTGAGACGGGTTTTTTTATTGCTTTGAAGGAGGATGAATATGTCAAACCAAACATCGATGACGCAGCTTATGGAGGTCGCGCTGAGAATTCGTGAGATGCGCGAGATAGAGGGCTATTCCGTAGAGGAAATGGCTGAAAAGACGGAGATCACGCCGGAACTTTACGTCCAGTACGAAGAAGGTCTCACGGATCTGCCGTTTACATTTATCCACAAATGCGCGCTTGCTTTCGGCATGGAAATCGGCGATCTTTTAGAGGGGCAGAGCGCTCACCTGTCGTCTTACACTGTAACCCGCCGCGGCAGAGGGCAGCAGACGGCAAAAGAGGATGGGATATCTATCGTAAACCTCGCGCCGCGCTTCCGCAAAAAGCTTGCCGAGCCGTATTGGGTCACATATGAATATAACAAAGAACAGGAATATAAGCCCATACACTTGACGACACACGGCGGTCAGGAATTCGACCTCATACTTAAAGGTCATCTAAAAGTACAGATAGGCGACCATGTAGAATACCTTGAGCCGGGCGACAGTATATTCTACAACTCCTCGATCCCGCACGGTATGATAGCCGTCGACGGAGAAGACTGCCTGTTCTGCGCAGTCATCCTGCCGGGTGAGGAAACGGAGGAAAAAGAGGTTCGTCAGAGCATTATCGCCGCGCGCAGCAGCACCGACCTCATCTGTCAAAAATTTATCAACACCATTGAGGATGAGCGCGGCGTCCTGCGTTCAATCGAATTTCAAAACGACGACAAATTCAATTTTGCATTTGATATAGTCGACGAGCTTGGAACAAAATATCCGAAAAAGCGCGCCATGCTGCATCTTGATAAATATAAGAATGAGCGTGAGTTTACGTTTGAGGATATGAAAAAAGAGTCGGCGCGGGCGGCAAATTACTTCAAAGCCCTTGGCATAAAAAGAGGCGACCGCGTTATGCTCGTGCTTAAACGTCACTATCAGTTCTGGTTTGCGATCCTCGGGCTTCATAAGCTTGGCGCTATCGCGATACCTGCGACAAACCAGCTCCACGAACACGATTTTGCATACCGCTACAAAGCTGCCGGTGTAAACGCCATCGTATGTACGGCGGACGGATACACGGCTGAGGACGCCGAGCGAGCGGCAAATGGATTTGACGAGCTCTGCGTGAAAATACTCGTCGGCGGTAAGCGCGACGGCTGGCACGATTTCGACGAGGAGTACAAGATGTACAGCAGCCACTTCGACCGCACCGAGGACTCTCCGTGCGGCGACGATCCGATGCTCATGTTCTTTACATCGGGTACGACGGGATATCCGAAGATTGCCACACACAATTACAAATACCCGCTCGGTCACTATGTGACGGCAAAATACTGGCATAACGTCTCTCCAAACGGGCTGCATTTCACAATATCTGAAACCGGCTGGGGCAAAGCCCTGTGGGGTAAGCTTTATGGGCAATGGCTGTGCGAGGGCTCCGTATTTACATACGATTTTGACAGGTTCGACGCGGCAGAGATACTGCCCATGCTGTCGAAATACCATATCACCACATTCTGCGCGCCGCCGACTATGTACCGCATGATGATACGCGAAGAGCTTACAAAATACGATTTCAGCACGCTTGAGCGCGTTACCACTGCGGGTGAAGCGTTAAATCCTGAGGTTTTTCGCCTGTTTGAAGAGAAAACCGGGCTTCAGATACTTGAGGGTTACGGACAGACGGAGCTTACGCTTACGATAGGAAACCTTACCGGAACGACGCCGCGCCTCGGCTCTATGGGCAAAGCTATACCGCTGTATGATATCCAGCTTCTCGATCCCGACGGCAATGTATGCGGTACCGGTATGACCGGCGAAATATGCATACGCACCGGCGACAAGCCGCCTGTCGGTCTGTTTTCAGGATACTACCGCGATCCCGAGCGCACGCGCGACGTATGGCACGACGGGTATTACCACACGGGAGACACGGCATGGCGCGATGAGGACGGCTATTACTGGTATGTCGGACGCGCGGATGACGTCATCAAGTCCTCCGGCTACAGAATCGGTCCGTTTGAGATAGAGAGCATCATATCCGAACTGCCCTACATACTTGAATGCGGCGTCTCCGCAGCGCCTGACGAGGTGCGCGGGCAGGTCGTCAAGGCGAGCATTGTGCTCACGAAAGGGACGGAGCCGAGCGAGGAGCTCAAAAAAGAGATACAGGAATATGTCAAATCGCACACAGCTCCATATAAATATCCGCGTATCGTCGTGTTCCGCGATTCGCTTCCTAAGACGATCAGCGGAAAAATTATAAGAAATAAGCTGTAAAACACTATTGACAACTTGATAATGTAGTGGTATGATTCTTTAGAACACAAAAGCGTTGACGGAGAGGGCAAGGCACTTCTTCACGTTTGCAGAGAGATGGCGGTCGGTGAAAGCCATTAACGTGCGTATCTTGTTTGTAGCTCCCGAGCTGGAGAGGAGAAAGCGAAAGCAAGTAGATCTCTCCCGCGTTAGCTGCGTTAGTGCTTAGGGCTTGTTAGAGCTCAATGAGTGGTATCTGCTGCAAGGTAGATGCAATTTGAGTGGTACCGCGGGCTTATATTCAGCTCGTCTCAAAGAATCCTATCTTTGAGACGAGCTTTTTTGTTCATCTCGTCTCAGCTCGGAGGTTTACTATGGACGAACAAAGAATCACAGGAATACAAGTCAAGATACGCGAAATGGCAGGTCGCATACGCGAGATGCGCAAGATAACCGGCTTTTCCGTCAGCGAGATGGCAAAGCGCACGGGTGTTTCGGAAGAGGAATACGTCCTCTGTGAAACAGGGCAAAGCGATCTAAACATCGCGTTTTTATACCGCTGCGCGCTCACCTTCGGCGTCGACGTTACAGATCTTATTGAAGGGCGAAGCCCGACGCTGCGCTCATACACACTTACGCGCGCCGGCACTGGGCAGAAGATAGAGCAGGCGCACCATATGACATACTATAACCTCGCGTCTGATTTTCAAAACCGCTCGTCGTTGCCGCTATACGTCGTTATACAATACAGCAGCGAGGCTGAGCATGAGGACATTGAGCTTACGACGCATGAGGGTCAGGAGTGCGACCTTGTTATAAGCGGTCAAATGAAGATACAGATCGGCGAACACACCGAGATACTTAACGCCGGCGACAGTATCTACTACGATAGTTCCACACCTCACGGGATGATCGCTCTTGGCGGCGAGGACTGCTGCTTTTACGCAATAGTTTTAGACCCCGTTGCGACTGCAGCCGGAAAAGAACAGGAAAAAATACTCTTCCCGGAAAAGGCGGTATCTGAAAAAGATGACTCAGCGCGGATATACCACAAATTTATCACGCCGGTCGAAAACGAAACCGGCAAGCTTGAAAAAATCTCGTTTAAAAATGAGGATTCGTTCAATTTTGCGTTCGATATAGTCGACGCGCTTGGAGAGCAGAAGCCGACGAAGCTCGCCATGCTCCACTTATCCGAAGATGGAACGGAGCGCCGCTTTACGTT
>CALWWO010000189.1 GCA_944385265.1 uncultured Oscillospiraceae bacterium | reverse complement strand
ACTGGATATAAAGAATCTTACTATACATTATGTTACTGTCGATGGTACTTGCCGTGCTGTTAATGACGTCAGCCTATCGCTTGATAAAGGCGAGACGTTAGGTCTTGTCGGCGAGACCGGCGCAGGTAAAACGACGATAGCTCTTGGCATTCTGAAGCTTGTTCCAAACCCGCCTGGAAAAATAATCAGTGGTGAGATCAATTTCAATGGCGAGGACCTTGTTCAGGCTGATGAAGAATACATGAGACAAATCCGCGGACAGAAAATCTCCATGATTTTCCAGGATCCTATGACTGCTCTTAACCCAATCGATACGGTCGGTTATCAGATCGAAGAAGTTATTAGGATACATAATCCTCATTATTCAAAGAAAGAATCACGCGAAAAAGCAGAAGAAATGCTTGAGATGGTTGGTATTCCGGCTGCTCGTTACGACGAGTATCCGCATCAGTTCTCCGGCGGTATGAAACAGCGTGTCGTTATTGCTATAGCACTTGCCTGCCGTCCTGAGTTGCTCTTGGCGGATGAGCCTACAACGGCGCTTGACGTTACTATCCAGGCGCAGGTCCTTGAGCTTATTAACAACCTTAAGACCGAGCTGAATACCTCTACCATTCTTATTACCCACGATCTTGGCGTTGTAGCTGAGATGTGCAGCAAGGTCGCTGTTATTTATGCCGGTCAGATCGTTGAATCCGGTACTGCCGAGCATATTTATAACAACACTATGCATCCGTATACTGAAGGTCTCTTCGGTTCTCTGCCGGACGTTGCCGGTGACAGCAAAAGGCTTAATCCTATTAAAGGTATGATGCCAGATCCGATGAACCTTCCTGACGGCTGTACTTTTGCAGAGCGTTGCCCGTATGCAACTGATGAGTGCACTAAAGGAGTAATTCCTGCCAAAGAAGTTGAACCGGGACACTTTGTAAGATGCTTGCACGCAGAGAATAGAAGGGGGGCAAAATAAGTGGCAACAATTCTTGAAGTCCAGGGTTTAAAAAAATATTTTAACGTACCAGCTGGTTTTCTGCATGCTGTTGACGATGTTAACTTCTCAATCGAAGAAGGACACACGCTTGGCGTAGTTGGCGAATCCGGTTGTGGTAAGTCTACTCTCGGTCGTGTTTTGGTACATCTTCTCGAGAGCACGGGCGGTAAGATCTTCTATCGCGGCGAGGACATAACAAAAGTCAACACAAAAAAGGTTAAAGAGCTTCGCAAAAAGATGCAGATGATCTTCCAGGATCCGTATTCTTCCCTTGACCCCAGAAAAACTATTTATCAGACAATAAGCGAGGTTTACAAGCTTAATACAGATACTAGAGGTGCAGAGCTTGAAGAACGCGTATATGAGATGATGGATCTTTCAGGTCTTGCACGTCGTCTCAGAAACACTTATCCGCATGAGCTTGACGGTGGTCGCCGTCAGCGTATCGGTATTGCCCGTGCGCTGGCGCTGAGACCCGAGTTCATCGTTTGCGACGAGCCTGTTTCAGCTCTTGACGTTTCAATTCAGGCACAGATTTTGAACCTTATGCTGGATTTGCAGGATCGCATGGGTCTCACCTATATCTTCATTACTCATGACCTTTCTGTTGTTAAGTACATCTCGCATCAAATCTTAGTTATGTATCTGGGACAGGTAGTTGAGTTTGCTAATACTGATGCACTTTTTGCACATCCACTCCATCCTTATACGCAGGCTCTCCTTTCAGCTGTTCCTGAGGCGAAGCTGACTGGCAGACGCGAGCGTATTATACTTAAGGGCGAGCTCACTTCCCCAGTTAACCCGAAACCGGGCTGCCGTTTTGCAAAACGTTGCCTGTACGCAAGTGATAAATGTTTCAGCGAACAGCCTGAATTTAAACAGGTTTCCGATGGACATTATGTTGCATGCCATAATGTATAATTTAATATAGTGATTTTCAGTCAGCAAGTTTCAAAAGAAACTTGCTGACTGCACTAAATAGAGTAAAAAGGAGGATAATTTAATGGCTTTATTACAAGCAAAAACCGTAGGCGGTATAGTTGAGGGGCTTCCCGCATGGAACCAAGCATATACGCTTTTTAAGGGAATTCCATTTGCAGCTCCCCCTGTTGGTGAACTTAGATGGAAGGCTCCGCAGCCGGTTATTCCATGGGAAGGTGTGAAACAGTGCTATAAATTCGGTCCTCTTGCAATGCAGGAAGGATATGTTTCCGAAGGTGGAGACGTTATCGGCGATGAATTTTATGTTGGCAACTATGAAAGAAGCGAGGACTGTCTGTACTTAAATGTATGGACACCTGCAAAGAGCACTGATGAGAAACTGCCGGTAGCTATCTATTTCCATGGCGGCGGATTTACGACCGGCTATAGCTATCTTAACTGCTATGATGGCGAAGGATTTTGCAAAAGAGGCATGATAATGGTTTCAGCCTCATATCGTCTTAATGTTTTTGGCTTTATGGCTCATCCAGAGCTCAGTGCAGAGGTGGAATACCATACATCTGGTAATTACGGTGTTCTCGACCAAATAGCTGCAATCAAATGGGTGAAGGAGAATATTGCAAACTTTGGCGGAGATCCAGATCACATTGCTCTCTTTGGTCAGTCTGCCGGTGGTATGAGTGTTATGAATCTCTCCCTCTCCCCTCTTACTAAGGATATGTTCCAGTATGCAATAATTCAAAGTGGTGGTGGAGGTCTGGAAGAATCAAAGCATCTCGGACAGGATTCGCTTGCTGAAGCTGAAGAAATGGGTAAAAGATTCTTCGAATTTGCGGGTATTTCCTCCGTTAAAGAAGCTAGAGCTATTTCTTCTGAAGATTTGCTTGCTAAGCTCCATGACTTTGCTATGACACCTATTACCGAAGAAGAAAAAGCTTCAGCTGAAAATCGCGGATTTATAAAGTCTTTCATAAGATTTGCTCCAACCGCAGATGGATATGTTCTTACAAAGCCGTCAAGAGAGGTTTTGCTTGCTGGAGAGCATCATGATATCCATTATATGATTGGTTGCGCTGCTGGTGATGGAAAGCTGTTTGGTAATCCACTGCCTCCAGTTATTAAATTTGCTCAAAATCAGCTTGATCTGAAGCGTGATCCGGCATATGTCTATTATTTCACTTATGTTCCACCCGGAGCGAAAGAGGCACACCATTCTGTTGAACATCATTATGTATTCCAGACGCTACTTCGTTCAAACCGTCCGTATACTGGATTTGACTTTGATCTCTCAAATGAATTAGCTGATTATTGGGCTAATTTCATGAAGACAGGCAATCCTAACGGTGCTGGCGAACAGAAATGGACTCCGTATACTGAGGATTCTCCATGCTATCTTGAGATAGCCAAAGAGCGTAAGATGAAAAAGTTCAACTAAGCTCTAGAGTGTGGATATATACCCAAATTAAAACATCCCTAATCCAAGTAATTCGGATTAGGGATGTTTTTTATGAAAATGATTCAAAGTTAAGATTTAAACGTGTGAAACAAGAATTTAGGAAAGAGTCATACTATAAAATTCGTGACTCCCAAGATTGCAATACCGATTGAAGTTACTATAGAATACTTGCGAATACGATTTTTTTCAATTTCCCAATATTCTTCCTCTGCTTTTTCTTTCTTGATTGCTTCTTGTTCTTCTTTTAATTCCTCTTCTGTGGCGTTATCTTTGTCGAGCAAAACCTTTCTCGGATTTTTGATCTTATTTATCTGCCACTGCTGCCAGCTGTAAAACTCAACAGCGCAACATAGCAGAACGATTATACCGAGAATCGTCCAGATTATAAAAGCTGATTCAATCGATACACCGAAATCATAAAGCTTGGTATTCCCTTCAGACTGGACTTTTCTTAAATCAAAATATTCTGCAAAAGCAAAAATACAGCTAAAAGAGATCATGCCTACAAAAAAGGTTTTGTTGAGCCGCGGTGCTATCGAGTTGGCGGCAATGTCCAGATTGGTTTTCTGCTTTTTTTGCACTAATTCCCTTAAATAGTTTCTATTAAGCTTGGTTTCGAATTCTTTAAATTTCATGCCTGTAAGAAAAACCTCCTGAAAAAATGCTGCTGATACGCAAACATTATCCGACAAACGGCTAATCATAATTTATCGTATAATACCATATTTACGCTAAGATTGCAATCTAATTTGTATTTTCGCATTGTAAACAAATAATGTACAATCTCATCAGAGAAGCTTGACCGTGGAGATCAGGCTTCTCTATATTGCTGCTTGTGATATTGCAGCGTATACAGTTGATAGTATTTGCCCTTTTGATGGAGCAATTCATGATGAGTCCCCTGCTCAATAATTTTACCATGCGAAAGCAGCAAAATATTATCAGCATGCTGGATAGTGGATAAACGGTGAGCGACGATCAACATAGTCCCGATATTCATCATTTTTTCAAGCGTATCCTGAATGAGAACTTCCGTTTCTGTATCAATATTCGCGGTAGCTTCATCCAGAATCATTACTGACGGTTTATGTATCAGAGTTCTGGCAAAAGATAAGAGCTGCCTCTGCCCTGCTGAAAAATTATTACCTCTTTCGCGCACGACTTCATCAAGACCGTTTTCAAGCTTATCAATGAATGAATCGGCGTTTACATATTTACAGATCCTTTTTATTTCTGAATCAGGGATATTTTCCTCGCGTAAAACGATATTGCTGCGAATCGTACCGGAGAACAGGAAAACGTCTTGAAGCATCTGCCCAAAATGCCTTCTGAGCGAGGAAATTTTTATTTTTCGTATATCGATCCCGTCAATAAGTATCTCGCCCTTTTGAAAATCGTAATTTCGGCAGATCAGCGACAGTATCGTAGATTTACCGGAACCGGTGGATCCTACAAAGGCGACAGTTTCATTCGGTTTTACATGG
The DNA here is from genome assembly GCA_944385265.1 of uncultured Oscillospiraceae bacterium. The sequence goes on along the minus strand of CALWWO010000189.1, from coordinate 527 downwards.
AAAGATATATCCTTGAGCACCCACTCGCCTTCGACATATGAAAACCAGACATTTTTAAACTCTATATCGCCGCTGATATGGTCAAGTTCTATAGCGTCGGGCGAGTCGACTATTTTCGGTTCTATATCAAAAATAGTAAAAATCTTTTCAGCTGACGCAAAAGCTGACTGGAGCCAGTTAAACTGCTCGGCGAGATTTTGGATGGGATTGAAAAATTTGGAGATGTACATATAGAACGTAACGATAGTACCGCTTGTCAAAGTCTGCCCCATAAAGCTGGTGTTGTCAATATACCCCTTACCTCCGAGGTATAGCAGGCACAAAACGGACGATACATATAACATGTACACCATAGGGCGGAATATACCAAATACAAAAATTTCCTGCTGCTTTGCAGCCCCCAAGCGTCTGTTACGCTCTTCAAAATCCCTCATTTTCTTTTCTTCCTGATTGAAAATCTGCGTGATTTTTATACCAGACAAATTTTCAGAAAGATAAGTATTTATATCTGTTGTACAGTCTTTTAC
>CALWWO010000188.1 GCA_944385265.1 uncultured Oscillospiraceae bacterium | reverse complement strand
CGGTTACGGCGGCAAAATACCCTATGAGGCACTGGCGCGCCGTTTCCTTATCGTATCTGTAGACTGCCTGAGGATGCGGCGTTCCCTGCGGGCATGTTTCAAACTTACAGTTCTCATATAAGCGCGTATATTTTTCGGGGTGCTGATCTATCCACGGAGAGTGTGGAGCCGTATAGTGTATGCTCAAATAAAACGGATTTTCATCGTTTGCGTGATTACGGATATGCCGAATGGCGTCGTCTGTGATGAGATCTGTCACATATCCGTCCTTTATATCAAATTCTCCGTCGCGGATCATTGGCGCTCTGTTATAATCTCCGGAGCCGCTGAGATGGGTATACCACTCCGAAAAGCTGTGCTGAGGAGTGAAGCTGGCTCCCAGATGCCATTTGCCGCTTAGCATACACTTATACCCGTTCTCGGCGAGTATGTCAGTATAGCAAGGCTGTCCTGCAAGATACTCTATTGGATGCTCCTTGTCGTTTCCGCCCTTTATCCAATCTTGTACACCGTGCGCCGACGGTATTCTCCCCGTCAGAATTGATGCGCGGGCCGGAGAGCAAACGGGAGATGTGCAGAAAAAATTCTCAAAACGCACTCCTTCATCGCACAGGCGGTCAAGGTTGGGCGTGATTATCTCATGGTTACCGGCAGCTCCCATAGCCCACGCGCCTTGATCGTCGCTGAGTATCATGATAATATTCGGTTTCTTGTTTGACATTGTAGTCCTCCTAGCTTTACGTACTTTCTTAAAGCGATTAATTAATAGATTAAATTAAGTATACACCATATGCCGATTTTGTCAATACTTTTGTGAGGCGCAAAAAATCCGGTTTTTTATTTAACATATTTTCTCGCTATTTCAAAAATTCTGTCTTTAGAGTATTCGAAAAATTCTTTATATGATATGCAATAATAATTTTCTCCAAGCTTTCCGTTATAATCCCTGTCCCTTCGGCAGCCGCCCTTACACAGTGCATAATACTCGCATTTTTTGCACTCACCGCGTCCGGTAAGTGAGCTTTCCATAAAATGCTTTGTTATGGGATTAGATATAATATCTTCAAGCGTTCCGTCAAGCAGACTGCCGATTTTCCACTCGTCAGTTGTGTAAAAATCGCATGGATATGCACTGCCATCCGCTTCTATAACAAGCTGTGCCGTACAGTATCCGGAAAGTGTGCAGCTTTCGGGACTTCTTCCCGCCGCAAGCGCTATTAAGTTTTCAAAATAGCGGATGTATACGTAATCGCCTTTGCAAAGGTCATCATACCACATGTCAAACAGCTTTTTTAAGAACGAAGCGTAAAGCTCCGGAGTCAATGAGTAAAAATTTTTCCCCTTAGCAGATCCGTATTGATCAAGACACGGTATGAACTGTAGATACCGCCAGCCGTTTTTCTTGTATTGGCGATATATGCTCTGTATATGCGTGGCGACGCTTTTTGTTACGACGGTGAGGATATTGTAATCAACACTGTATTTTTCCAGAATATTTATTGCTTTGACTATGCGGCTGTAGGTATTTCTTTTTTCCGCATCTTTACGAAGTCCATCATGTATATCTTTATTTCCGTCGACCGATATACCGACAAGAAAATTATTTTTCTTAAAAAACTCAGCCCAGCTTTCATCTATCGTAATTCCGTTCGTCTGAATGGAATTTGTTATATTTACGCCAGGCGGAGCATAGAGCTTTTCAAATTCCATAAGCTGCTCAAAAAACGGAAGACCGGCAAGCGTTGGCTCTCCTCCCTGAAAAATAAAACCGCATTCTTCGGTAACATTTTCCAAAACCTTTTTTACGATTTGCTCAAGCGTGTTCTTTTCCATCATTCCGTATGATTTTACATTGCGGATATTTGTAATATCCTCATAAAAGCAATACATGCAGCGCATATTACACAGTCCGGACGCCGGCTTTATCATTACGTTCATATACTTCATAAGATGTCCTCCAAGATATGCTGTAAAAATATTTCCATTATAGAAATTATAAATGCTTAGTGCTTTTTCCGCAAGAAGCCAAAATAAGCCGTGTGTTTTCCGCGCAAATATGTTATGATAACAATATGTACTACAATTCTTTAAATTCTTATCTGCGCCAAACCTTTGGCTGCAAAGTTTACAAGCTGGCTCTTGACGGCGGCATGACGTGTCCAAACAGAGACGGGAGTATAGGAGATCAAGGCTGTATTTTTTGCAGCGAGTTAGGCTCCGGTGAATTTGCCGCACCAGTTTGCCGCAATATAGGCGAACAAATAGAAAATGCGAAGCAGCTCGTCGCCCATAAAAACAGGGGCGGAAAATATATTGCATATTTTCAAAGCTTTACGAATACGTATGCCCCGCTCGAGCATTTGGAGCGTATATACAGTGAAGCTGTCGATATTGATGATATTGTGGCGCTCTCTATCGCTACAAGACCGGATTGCCTGCCGCCTGATGTGATTTCATTGCTTTCGCGTCTAAACGATAAAAAACCGATATGGGTCGAGCTGGGGCTTCAGACAATGCACAAACGAACTGCTGACTATATACGCCGCGGATATGAGAATGACGTGTATGAGAGCGCTGTTGAAAAACTTAAAAGCGCAGGAATATATGTTATTACGCATCAAATACTATGCCTTCCGTGGGAAACTACGGCGGATATGATAAAAACCACTGAGTATATTGCGGCGGTTGGATCTGATGGGATAAAATTTCATCTTCTACATGTTTTAAAGGGTACGGCTTTGGAGCTTGAATACAACACGGGAAGAATAATCCTTCCTGAAATAGAGGAGTATATTACGATTTTGGAGGAATGTATAAAGCATCTGCCAAAACACATCACTATCCACAGATTAACTGGAGACGGAGCAAAATCGAAGCTTGTTGCGCCACTTTGGACGGCGGATAAAAAACGCGTATTGAATCGAATAAAAGAGCGATTTTTAAACGATGATCTCATCCAGGGATTAAAATTCAAAAATCGCTGAAGATTTTTGCTATAAAAATAAATTTGCTCCGAACGCAAGTTCGGAGCAAACTATTTTTTAATAATATCTCTTATTTCTATTTTTTCTAGCGGCTTCAGATTTTTTTCTGCGCTTTACGCTTGGGCTCTGATAATATTCCTTTTTCCTCAAATCAGACAAAACGCCTGCCTTTGCGCAGTTGCGTTTAAATCTTTTTAAAGCGCTATCCAAAGACTCGTTTTCCTTTACATGGACTTCAGACATCTATTTTCCCTCCCTCCAAATACGCCGTTTGGCGCTTTAAGGGCCATCAGCATGGCATTAACAGTAATATTATAAGACCGATTATTATAAAAGTCAATACAAACTTTATTTTCCGGGCTTTAAAATAATATTTACGAGTTTATTTTTTACAATTATCGTTCGTACAATATCCATGCCTTCCATCAGGCGCTGGATCTTTTCGTCGCTCTTAGCGATATTCAAAACCGTTTCATCGTCTGCATCCATCGGTATGATGACTGTAGTTTTGAGTTTGCCATTTACCTGAACGGCTATCTCTTTTTCCTTATCTACGGTCTTACTTTCGTCATATTCCGGCCATGACTGCTGACAGCAGTATCCGTTTCCGAAGCCTTGAATTTCCCACAGTTCCTCCGATATATGCGGCGCAAAGGGTGACAAAAGCTTTAAAAGTGTTTTTATATCACCTCTTGACGGTTTGTTCTCGTAAAACTCGTTTATAAGCGACATAAGCGCGGCTATAGCCGTATTGAATTTCATGTTCTCTATATCTTCACCCACTTTTTTGATAGTGCGGTGTATAGAAGCTTCATTAGCGGCTGAATAGCTGTCATCGCCATCGAGCTTTGTTTCGGCAAGATTCCATACTCTGTCAAGGAATCTCTTACAGCCTTTGACTGCGGTTGAAGACCATGGAGCGGCTTTTTCAAAATCACCGATAAACATAATATACAAGCGGAGCGTATCCGCGCCGAACTCGTCTACGATATCATTCGGGTTTATAACATTTCCGCGCGATTTTGACATCTTCTCCCCGCCTTCACCGAGGATCATTCCGTGACTTGTACGCTTTTTATATGGTTCTTTAGTCGGAACAACGCCGATATCATACAGGAACTTGTGCCAGAAGCGTGAATACAGCAAGTGGAGTGTAGTATGCTCCATACCGCCGTTATACCAATCGACTGGCATCCAGTAATCAAGAGCTTTCTTTGAGGCAAGCTCATTTTTATTATGCGGATCAGTATATCTCAGGAAATACCAGCTTGAACCTGCCCACTGCGGCATTGTGTCCGTTTCCCGTTTTGCGGGACCGCCGCAATGCGGACATGTAGTATTTATCCAATCCTCCATATTGGCAAGCGGGCTTTCTCCGTTATCGGTCGTCTCGTAATTTTCAACATCCGGTAGCACGAGCGGAAGTTCGCTCTCTGGAAGCGCGACATATCCGCATTTATCACAGTGAACTATCGGGATGGGCTCGCCCCAGTAACGCTGACGGGAAAATACCCAGTCTCTCAGCTTATAGTTTACTTTTTTCTGACCGATACCCTTATCCTCGAGCCACTGTATCATCTTCTCTATAGCGTCATTGACATGCAGACCGTTCAAAAATCCGGAATTGACAAGAATACCGTCATCATGATCTATATACGGCTCTTTTTCAACGTCGCCTCCCTGTACGACCTCAATTATATTTATACCGAATTTTTTTGCAAAGTCCCAGTCTCTCGTATCGTGCCCGGGAACGGCCATGATAGCGCCTGTGCCATATGTTGCAAGAACATAGTCGGAGATATATATCGGTATCTCTACGCCATTCACAGGATTTATAGCCATTACGCCGCAAAGCTTAACACCGGTTTTCTCTTTTGACATCTCGGTACGCTCGAAATCCGATTTGCGAGCTGCCTGTTCCTGGTATGCCTTTATTTCAGTGGCATTTTTAAGCTTTGATATCCATTTGTTAAGTATATTGTGCTCCGGTGAGATGACCATATAAGTCACGCCGAAAAGCGTATCTGGTCTTGTTGTAAATATACGCAGCTTATCTCCCTCGGTCGTATCAAAATCGACCTCGGCGCCAACGGACTTTCCTATCCAGTTTTTCTGCTGGATTTTTACACGCTCGATAAAATCAAGTTCGTCAAGATCATCTATAAGCCGTTCGGCATATTCTGTGATCTTGAGCATCCACTGACTTTTCTCCCTCCGGACGACTTCCGCGCCGCAGCGCTCGCATACGCCGTTTACAACTTCTTCATTTGCAAGGACACACTTACAAGAAGTGCACCAGTTTACCGGCATTTTTGTCTTATATGCAAGCCCTTTTTCAAACATCTTAAGAAATATCCACTGCGTCCATTTGTAGTATTCAGGATCGGTGGTATCGACTACTCTGTCCCAATCAAAGCTGTAACCGAGCATTTTAAGCTGGCTTGTAAAACGGGCGATATTTCTCTCCGTGACTATTTTGGGATGTATTTTGTTTTTTATAGCGTAATTTTCAGTTGGCAGACCAAAAGCGTCAAAGCCGATCGGGAACAGTACATTCATCCCGTCCATTCTCTTTTTACGGGAGATTATGTCCATGGCGGTATACGGTCTCGGATGCCCTACGTGCAATCCCTCGCCAGACGGGTATGGAAATTCAACCAACGCATAAAATTTTGGCTTCGGAGATCCTGTTACCGCTGCATAAACCTTATCTTCTTCCCACTTTTTCTGCCATTTTTTTTCTATTCTGCCAAACTCGTATTTCATTCTTACCCTTCTTTATTCTGTAATCAAAGAACTGATGTCAAGCTCCGGAGCGTCGCTCCACAGCCGTTCCAGAGAATAAAATTCTCTCACTTCTTTGGTAAAAAGGTGTATAACCAAACATCCGAAGTCTACAAGTACCCATCCACCGTCTCTATAACCTTCGCGGCGCAGGGATGTTTCGCCATGCTCCTCAAGCTGCTTTTCGACCTCATCAGACAGAGTTTTTATATGTGTAGACGAGGTTGCCGTACAGATTATAAAATAATCTGCCAGTACTGTCAAATCCTTAGTTGCCAGCACTTTTATATCCTGTGCCTTCTTGTCATCGAGTGCCTTTACGGCGATTTCTGCCATTTCCTTAGATGTTAACATTTCATCACCCATAATCATAAATCTTTAGTTTATTGCCAAGCCATGTTTAAAAAATTGTTTCTACGTTGGTAGTGTAACAATTCACCTTATTTTGCTGAAAATTACGCAGAAAATATTTGTGAATTTATGTCAGTATTATAACACAATTTTTTATATTTACAAACTGTTTTTATTGCCTTCATTAATGTTTTTTTGTATCAGATCGCTGGATTTACGATTCAGAGCTTTCGGTGCCGGTAGGCTCAGTGGAATTTTCAGACGTGCCGGTATCGCTTGGCGTATCTGTGCTCTCGGATGTTCCTGTATCGCCTGGCGTGCCCGTATTTTCAGACGTGCCGGTATCGCTTGATGTATCCGTGCTTTCAGATGTTCCTGTGTCGCTCGACGTATCCGTACTTTCAGATGTTCCTGTGTCGCTCGACGTATCCGTACTTTCAGATGTACCCGTATCACTTGGCGTGTTCGTGCCTCCAGATGTACCTGTGTCGCTTGAAGTACCTGAATTACTGGAAGTATTAGTGTCGCTTGGCGTATCGGTATTTTCAGAAGACTCCTCGGCACTGGAGGTATTGGAATTGTTATTGTTGCTGCCGCTGGATGAGCTGGTGTTGCCCCAATTAGGGCTGTCAGCATATATACCGCTTGTAGAATACACTCTGCCAGAACTATCCATAGTCAGGATATTGAGATCCGAAAGCTCAATATCTTCTTCAAACGGGTTGATTTTTTCGTTTATCATTTCGATCCATTCATCGGGATAGATACACACATATGACAGACCGTTGATGGTTGCCCAGTAGTTTGCCGGCAGAGTAGAAAAATTGATGTCGCTAAGCCCTATGCGGAAAAATTCTTGCGCGAACCAAATGATATTACCATATGTCAGATCGGTATCTACATAATTCAGGAACAGGTTTGCAAGGTCAGAAATACTCAGTGAGTCCTTGTTTTCCATAACCTGCTCAGCGACTGCCATCAGGAAATGCTGCTGAGTATCTATCCTGCCTATATCAGCTTGAGGATAGACGTTCCTGGTGCGCATTACAACAATAGCCTGTTGCCCATTAAGACGCTGATAGCCTTTACTTACGCTCACGCCGTTTAACTCCATATTCTGCGGGACGTCATACCACACGCCGTCTATAGCGTCGACAAGTGTGGAAAATGCCTCGAGATCTACCATAACGTAAAAGTCCACTTCAAAGCCCATGATCTCAGCCAAGCCGGATTTAAGCTTTGATATGCCGCCGTTTGCGTACAGAGAATTGACTTTTTTAGTAGACCACGGTACATTGACAAGCGTGTCTCGAGGAATACTTACGACGTTTAGGCTGCCTGTGGCAGTATCGAATTTACCGACCATCATCGTGTCCGTATTTCCATTGCCGTCGTCCATACCTACTACGAGGAATGTGTAAACTCTCTCCTCTCTTGTTCCGATAGTACCTTGTGTGTCGTCGCTGTCGTCGTCTGCGATAAGATGTCCTATTTGTGTGCTCTGTTCGGGTGGTTTTACAGCAGTTTTGTAATATATCATAAATGCGCCGATAAACGCGATTAGTACGGTGCCGATACATGCAGCTGCCAATACAAGCTTTTGCTGCATAGGGCTTTTCTTTTTAGAGCGCTTGCGATGGTTTTTACGGACCGCATCATCGCCGCGGCTACGATTTCTTTTTTGTTCTTCCATTGTAAAGCATCCTTCTTTCTTTTCGTTAAAGGCTCTTTTTCAAATATTTTAAAGCTTCCACAGAGCGAGCATGAGGTACTATTCCGTTTTCCCGCATATCTTCAAGGCTCATCTGTAGTCCGAGTATCATTGCTTTATCAAGATTTTCATATGCAAGTCGTCTCAAATCATCTATGCCGTCAAAGTTTCTGGTCGGCTCTATATAATCTGCCATATAAACTATCTTTTCAAGAAGCGTCATGTTTTCACGTCCAGTCGTGTGCCACAAAATCGCACTGTATACTTCGTCACAGACTCCGAATTCCTGCCTCGCTATTTCCGCGCCTGTCTTGGCATGGAGAAGCTTTTCAGATTTTGCCTCTACATCATCGTAAGTTATATTATATTTATCGCATAAGGCAAGCTGTTCGGTCAGAGACAGCTTTTTTGTACAATCATGCAGTATAGCCGCCTCTTTTGCTTTTTCTACATCTGCGTTCCAGTGCTTTGCCAGTTGCTCCGCCTCTTTTTCGCAGCCTTTTACATGTGGTATACGCTTAGGCGCAAGCATCGCGTATGATTTTTCGCGTAGCCATTTAAATGAGGGCTTTGCGCTATACAACCGTTTTTTAATGATATATTCATAGACGCTTTCATTGAGATATTCTACCCCTCCACGCGCTTTTAAAAGCGCGCGCACGTCGGATGATGATATTTCAATGATATCGTCATCGACTATAATAACATCTGCAGAATATTT
>CALWWO010000187.1 GCA_944385265.1 uncultured Oscillospiraceae bacterium | reverse complement strand
CGCGTCGGATAGCGTTCATATCGGCATAAAGTCCCTTTCCTACATGAAAATCATATTTTTTAAGGGCTAGTCTTTTCCATTTTGCGAGCGAGTGCACTACCTCTGCGCATTCGCCGGTACCTGTTATCTCAAAAGAAACAGGTCTTTCAACGCCGTTAAGATTATCGTTAAGTCCGGAATCTTTTGAAACGAACAGCGGGGCTGAGACGCGCCTTAAATTCAATGCGCTTCTGAGATTTACCTGAAAATCCTGCTTTATAAACTCTATCGCGCGCTGTAGATCATATGTTGAAAGCGGGGGACGATATCCCTCCGGAATGAAAACTCTGTTCATGCTGCACCTCTGCTTTTATTTCTGTTTATACCCTGATAAGAAATCTCCAAGTCGCTCAATAACCGTGTGTAAAACGTCGATATCGGCAAGATACACCAGTCTGAAATGATCGGGCGCCGGCCAGCTGAAGCCCGTACCGTTGACAATAAGTATTTTCTTCTCACGTAAAAGGTCAAGAGCAAACTGCTCGTCGTCTTTTATATTGAACTGCTCGCTGTCGACCTTTGGGAATATGTAAAACGATGCTCTCGGCTTCACGGCGGACATTCCCGGTATCGTATTAAGCGCTTCTGTTATATAATCACGCTGTCTGTACAATCTCCCTCCCGGTACAAAATCAGGATCAGGGAATTTATCCTCCAGCGCATATTTTACTATCGACTGCGCCGGGACATTTGAACATAGACGCATCGAGGTTAGGACATTAAGTCCCGCGATAAAATCAGACGCCCCATCCTTTGGTCCTGAAATCACCATCCAGCCGCAGCGGTATCCGCACGCCCTATGGGATTTCGATAAACCGTTATATGTTATGCAAAGCACATCTGACGCAAGAGACGCTATCGACGTATGCTTTATACCGTCCATTATAAGCCTGTCATATATTTCGTCTGAAAGTATTATGAGTCCGTGTTTTCTTGCAAGACCGACTATATCCTCAAGTACCTTTTGGGGATATACGGCGCCTGTCGGATTATTCGGATTTATTACTACTATCGCCTTTGTTTTTTCGGTGATTTTCTTTTCCATATCCTTAATATCCGGCATCCAGTCCGACGATTCATCGCAGATATAATGTACCGGCTCCCCGCCGGAAAGCGCAACCGCGGCCGTCCAAAGCGGATAGTCCGGCGCCGGGACAAGTATCTCGTCGCCGCGATTGAGCAGTCCCTGCATCGTCGTTGTTATAAGCTCGCTGCAGCCGTTGCCTGTATACACATCGTTTACCGTGAGTCCTTCAATGCCGTTTGCAGTGTGGTATTTTACGATCGCTTCGCGAGCTTCCAATATTCCGGCTGAATCCGAATACGCGTCTGACATCGAAAGCTGCTCTGCCATTTTTTTCATTATTCTCTCAGGCGTATGAAACCCGAATATTGCCGGATTCCCAATATTCAGCTTTATAATCTGCTCTCCCTGCGCCTCAAGTTTTTTCGCTTCGTCAAGAACAGGTCCTCTGACCGCATAGCTCACCTTTTCCAATCTGTCTGATCTTTTTATTTCATAACTCATTTTATATCCACCTGCTTATTGCAAAATTTCTCTGAAAGTTTTTTTCTCGCCGCTTCGCCCACCTGCGACGTGGTCGCGTTTCCGCCCATGTCCGGTGTGAGCGCTGTTTTCTCCACCATAAGCTCTTCTATTACATCTATAATGAGCTTACCCCAGTCCTCATGCCCGAAATGATCGAGCATCTGACTTGCCGACCAGAAGGTCGCAAGCGGGTTTGCTATATTCTTCCCCGCTATATCGGGCGCCGAGCCGTGGATAGGCTCAAACATCGACGGATATTTGCGTTCCGGATTGATATTCGCGCCGGCCGCAAGTCCCATGCCGCCGGATATTGCAGCGCCGAGGTCTGTAAGGATATCTCCGAACAGGTTCGACGTTACGACTATCTCAAAGCGCTTCGGCTGTTTTACCATGAACATAGACGCGGCGTCTACAAGCAGCGACGCGGTCTTTACATCGGGATATTCCGCCTTTATCTCATCAAACATCTGATCCCAGAACACCATCGAATAGTTCAGCGCGTTTCCTTTGCTTATGCTCGTAAGCGTTTTCCCCTCGTGGCGCGCTATTTCAAAAGCGTATCTTATGACTCGCTCGCATCCGGCGCGAGAGAAAACGCCGTTTTGTATGACGACCTCGTTCGGCTTGCCCTTGAACAGCCAGCTTCCACTGCCCGCGTATTCGCCCTCGCTGTTTTCGCGGACGAACACCATGTCTATATCTTCGCACGAGACGTCTTTAAGCGGGCACGGCGCGCCGCGGAGCAGCTTTACCGGTCTTAAATTTATATACTGATCGAAAGACTTACGTATCCGCAAAAGCAGATCCCACAGCGATATATGATCGGGTACATCCGGTCTGCCGACTGCGCCCAAAAATATCGCGTCATACTTTGCAAGCGTTTCGATACCGTCATCCGGCATCATTTTGCCCGTTTTGACATAATAGTCGCAGCCCCACGGAAATTCCGTCATTTTAAAAGCGAACGTACCGTCAAGCTCCGCTATACAATTAAGCATTTTAATGCCCTCGGCAATAACCTCGGGTCCTATGCCATCTCCGGCTATTACCGCTATTTTGTACTCTTTCATAACGATCCCCATCCCGCCGATTTACGTTGGCGTAAAAATAATCAAAAATCTCCGCCGCTGACGGACAGAGATCCTCGCCGCGCGCCCTCATTGCGTCCGGAAACCAAGCGGCGCGCCGTTTTGTCATCCTTATATCCCGTATATTCTCCGGTCTTTGAAGGCAAAAATCGGATGTTATAAGTATACAAACACATCCCGATAATGTCAATCGCCGTTTTGCATTTTATGCGCGCAGTGGCTTTTCCGGTATGTGGAAGCACAAGTCCTGCGGCGAGTTTTTAACCCGCTTATTCAGTTTTATAATGTGCTCTAACAGCACATTTTCCTTATATATTCCGATAAAACGGATTTCTCATTTTCAAGCTCTCCGCTAAGGACCTTATCGAGCAGCTCATTCAAAACTCTCCCTATATCCGGGCCGGCGGGAATTCCCATATCTAAAAGCTCTTTTCCACCGAGCTTTAGATCTGAAATCCTAAAGCAGCGTTCGTCCTTCAATATCTCTTCAAGGCGGGCGGCGTACAGCTCCCCCTTATTTTTTTCATCTCCCCGAGCTTTAAAAAGTATCGCCAGCTTTTCGGCAAATTCTCCGCCGTATTGCGATATTATCTTTCTTATCTCATATTTCGATATTGGCGGCTCTTTTTTAAGATACTCTACAAAGCGGGAGATTTCAATTCTCTCGCAATTCGGAAGCTTCATCCTGGACAGCGTATCATTGATATCGAACGTATCGGGATACAAGGTTATCGTCATCGCAAGCCTCATTGAAAAATCATAAGGCAACTTGTCGATAACAGCATACTCCGCATGCCCGGCTGGCATGACCTCCCCCAGCACCGAGTTATATCTATTTAGTATCTCGCCTGCCGTTTTGCATGTCATGATCTCCCTAAGCTCCGGAAGTATCCGTTCCGCCGGTATCTGCTTCAGCAGGTCGCGCTTTTTAAAAACTGCGTTTTCCGTCTGCCTTTCAAGCTTGAATCCGAATCTGCCGGCAAAGCGCAGGGCGCGTAAAATCCTGAGCCCATCTTCGTCAAAGCGGCTCTCCGGATCTCCCACGCATCTTATAACGCCGCGCTCCAGATCCTCTTTTCCGCCGAAAAGATCGACAAGTCCGCTTTTTTGACTGTATGCCATCGCATTTATAGTAAAATCACGGCGAAGCAAGTCTTCACGCAGCTCCCGCTTGAATATCACCGAGTCAGGATGGCGGTGATCCGTGTATTTCCCCTCTGTTCTATATGTTGTGACCTCAAAAAGCTCGCTGCCTAAAACGATCCCTACCGTACCGTGCTTTATACCACTGTCGATATGCCGGGCATTTGGAAAGCAGCTTATGATCTCTTCCGGCATAGCGGATGTGCATATATCCCAATCGTGCGGATGCAAACCAAGCAGGGAATCTCTTACGCAGCCGCCCACTATATGCGCGGTATAGCCATTCTCCTCCAAAATTTTGAGCAGCAAAGCAGGTTTTTCAGGAATTTTAATCATACCGCCACCTCTGTTTCAACTCTTCATCTGTCTTTCTATCCACGCCATGATGAGATCGGCGATATATTCCTTTTGAGAATCGGTAAGTTCCGCTCCGGCGGGTATACCGTGCCATTTATACAGACATTTCCGGCAACAGGTGCCGGTTGCGTGCTGCGCTATAAACACAGGATGCCCGCGCATCGGAGTCTGTTTCCCGTCGTTTGGTATGATTGCGGGCGACAGCCGCTTCTCTATAAAATCATATGCGTGCCGTCTTATCGTATCAAAGCCCTTCTGCTCTATATACGTGCGCTCTTTTTCGCGCAGCTTGAAGCTGTTTCTGAATTTTGATTGTGCAAGACTTCCAAGCATATACTCGATCTGCCAGCGACGCGCGTCCTTTTGCATGATACTGCCTCCGTTTCTTATACTGCTTTTATTATAGAGCAAATAAATGTTAATTACTACCCAAATATGTGTTGCAAGCTTTATAAACATATATTATACTGAAAACGAAAGGCAGGGAAATGTGATGGAATTTGAAAACTATTCAAAAAATATAGTAACCGATTTCTTCGCGCAGAAAAAAGATAAGGTCGTAAACCTTAAGCTTGTCATAGTAATAGCTATAATGCTGGTTTCGATCGTATGTGTTTTTGCTCTTGCCGGCGTTCCTGATCCGGAGCCTGAGATTATGACGCTGGACACGCAAAGAGGCGATTACTGCAAAATCACTGTAGCTGATATTGAGCTTGCTGCTACCTCTGATACTACCGGTTATTACTATATACTGGACAACGAGGGATATCTCGGCTTGATATGCACTTCCCCCATTGATCTCACCGGCGAACTGCTTGATGTTTATAACGACGCTACCGGCACTGTCACCGCAACTGTTACAGGTTTGGCTGCCGATATCCCGGAAGAGCTTGTTGGTTTTGCGATAGAGGATTTCGAGCTGGCAGGCGTTTCAGATTTCCATGATTATTTCGGATATTATCTGCTTGATATCAACAGGACCTACACTAACACATGGTTTGAAGTCGCTCTTTTTTGCGCTTTCATATTCACTATTATTGCAGTTATTATGATCTTGGCAGCGCTCATTCGGCGCGCTAAAAAGAAAAACGCGATACGTAAGCTTGAAGCTTCCGGCGAGCTTGACCGCGTAGCTCGGGAAATGCGTTCTCCTGACACTTTAACACTAGAGGACGGCAGCTCGAAAATCGTTTTAACTCCCAGCTATCTCGTCGCAAACGACGGGTATGTAATCAGGCTATCCGATATTTTATGGTGTTTTAAGCAGGTGCGTAAAATAAACGGATTTTCCGTCGGCTCAGGTTTGACGCTGGCATGTAAGCATAAAAAATCCTATTTCATATTCAGCGCTTCGCCAAATCAAAGCCACGAAAATGCAATACTCGCGGTAGTAAATGCATTGAAGGAACGACTTCCTGACATGATGATAGGCTACACTGGCGACAACAGAAGAGTTTACAAACAGAAGCTGAAAGAGGTTATAGATTGAGAATAGGAGGCTTAAAGCCTCCTATTCTTTTATTAATTTAAATTCAAGCTTTACAGGGTTGTGGTCGGCATATTCAAAGCCGAGATCAATGGTTTCTATTTCGTTCAGCTCAATATTAGGCGACAGTATGAAGCCGTCTATCACGTAATATTGAGCCGATCCATCCTCCCCGCTGTATGGCTTATTAAGCAGCCGGCACGTCGGATTTGACGCATCGTAGGCAAAAGCCCACCCGTCCGGCAGCGCAGAATCTTCAAGCGTGCCGGGTTGCCAATATGTATCGTCCAATATCGGGAAACTATCGAGCGCGCCGGAAAAGGTCTGATTGAAATCGCCGCCGGCTATTACATAGTTGCCCTTTTCATACTCTTCAGTCAAGACTTCCATCAGAGCTTCCGTCTGTGCAGCCTTCCCTTCTCCGTTGTCGTAAGCTTCAAGATGTAAATTTACCACAACAAGCTCTTTATCGCTGCCCTCAAGGGTAAATCTGTTTACAAGCAGGCAGCGTTTGAGATTAGCCGTGCTTACGGGCCATGAAAACGGGCATGGCAGGCTTATTCTGACACCGGCGTCCATAGCGTATTCCGACATGGTCATTATACCGCTGTCCATCTTCCCCAGCGGCGGTATCGGAAACGGCACGAACTCGCACATATAGTTTCTGGCATACGAGTATCCGAAGTTTTTTATGCCGGAGTATATTGATATTTGATCCATCCTTTCCGTCCTGTCGGAGCTGTAATCCACCTCTTGCAAAATATATATATCTGCCTCGAAATTTTCCAGGAAATCGCTTATCCCGTCCACGTTTTTTTCCACGATCTCCTGGCTTGGAGGATATACCATCTCTCCACCGTCCATAAAGAAATCCGATTCTTTTCCCAGTCCGCCGAAGCCGGTATTCCAGCTCAAAATCGTGATATCGTCGGAAGCCTCGATATTTTCCGATGATTCGGCAGGGCTGCTTTGAGCTGTCTCAGTATCCGCCGGTCTGTACTCCGTGACAGAAAGGAAAATTACGAGCAGCGCAGCGGCGGCGATGATGATTACAAGCAGTACGGCAAATATCTTCAAAAATTTTTTCATATCCACAATCTCTCCGTTCATACGCGCGTCAAGCCTGCGCAGGCATGTATCATCAGTATGGGTTATACGGTGTTTATCCGCACATCAAACCAGCCGCCTTTGTTCAGGCGGCTGGTTTTTTATAGTCTTGCTATAATATCCATTTCCTCATCTGTAAGCGCGAAATCAAATATGTCGAGATTCATTTTCTGATGCTCAAGCGAGTGAGACTTCGGTATCGTAATGACTCCGCACTGGAAATGATACCGCAATATCGTCTGCGCCCATGTTTTGCCGTATTTCAGTCCGATATCTTCAAGTTTAGGTCTGAAATCCTCTGAGAATTTCAGCGGCGCCCACGCCATCGGAAGCACGCCGTTTTTTTGTGAAAATTCAACGGTCTCTTTATTCCACTCATCGGGATTGCATTTTATCTGGTTCACCATCGGCTTTACCAAGCAGTTCTTCAGCAGAAAATCAAGCTCCTCAGGTTTGTGATTGCATACGCCTATCGCTTTCAAAACGCCCTTATTGTAAAACTCCTCAAACGTCTGCCATACCTCAAGCTCCTCATTTTCATTGCCCCACGGGAAGTGGATAAGATATAGGTCGATATAATCTGTTTTAAGCTTAGTCAGGCTTCTTTCTATCGCCGCTTCGGCTTCTCTTCTGCCAAGGGGAGAACGGTCCCGCGTCGCCATCTTTGTCGCTATAAAGATATTCTCCCTGCCGACGCCGCTCTCGATTATACCGTCTCCCACAGCCTCCTCGTTTCAATAACTTTCAGCCGTATCGAAAAATCTGTACCCCGCCTCGATTGCGGAAAGGACTTCTCTTGTGCTTCCGTTGAATACGCCGTCGGTCTTTGCAAAGCTGTTTGTACCCGATCCTGTGACTGGTATTTTTACGCCGTTTGAAAGTGTAAAAAACTCCATTTTATTTCTCCTTTCAGATATATATCAAAATCACTTTATCCTTTTTATTTTGCCGATTTCCGACCGCACTGTCACGGTTTTATAATCCGTATAGATCACCATACCGGGCTTTGCCCCCGATGGTTTCTTTACAAATTTGACATACGTGTAGTCTACAGGCACCTTCCCGCTTTCACGCCCCTGTGAATAGTACGCGGCAAGCGCCGCCGCCTCTTCTATCGTCTGCTCATCCGGCTCTGTCCCGTCTGAACGGATGATTACATGCGAGCCGTGTATCTGCTTCGCGTGCAGCCACATATCGCGCTTTGACGCCGTTTTTGTCGTCAAAAAATCGTTCTGCACGTTGTTTTTACCGACAAGTATCTCCATGCCGGAGCTCGAGATAAACTGCATCGGTCGCTGCTCTACACGCCGTTCTTTTTTAGTGCTCCGCTGTTTTTTCACATATCCGCCGTCAGCAAGCTCCTGCCTGATCTCGGCAAGGTCATGCTCGTTTTCAGCCATCTCGAGCGCCTCAAGCACGCTGCCTAGATACTGCCGCTCCTTTTCACCGTCGGTGATCAGCTCGGTCAGATATTTCTCAGCGTTTTTAGCTTTCGCATAATCCTTATAATATTTTGCAGCGTTTTGCTGGGCATTTTTTTGCGGGTCAAGCCGGATCTCCTTCATTGCGCCCTCTTCTCCGTAAAAATCCAAGGCGGAAAAGCTTCTCATACCCCGCTTTATGTTATATATGTTCGCCATGATGATATCGCCGTTGCGCCGCAGCTCCTCGCGGTTTTCCGCGTTGGCAAGCTCGCGCCGCCTGTTTTCCAGCTTACGTGTCGTCCTCGTAAGAGCATTCCTTACGGTTTTTATAAGCTCCTTTGACTTCTGCTTTATCCTGGCAGCTTTGTCGCGTCTTGTATAATACGCATCGAGCATCTGAGAAAAGCTGTCCGCTTTCTCAACGGTAAAAATACCTGAATACTGGTCTATGCGCATAAACGAAAAATCGTACGGCTTTCCGTTTTCGTCGTTTATTATATACGGCTCGAATCTTTTATCTAAAATCAAGTCTCGAAAGTATATGCACTCGCGGACAGCAGCGGCGCCGTTATCCTTATCCGCGCATTCTCCCGCCCTTATATCCGCCGTATCATACGCTCTGTATGAAATTTCGCGGCATATAAGCGGTGAAAATCCGGCAAAAGTATCCAGCAGCAGCTTGTCAAGCTTGATATTTTCCGGCGCTCCTGCAATCAATTTTGAAATCTCCTCATCCGTCAGGTCGGTTATGATCTTTTTGCCGATTGCCGGCGGAAACCTGTAATACATCCCGGGAAGCACGCTTCTTTTCTCGTCAAGAGCGCTGCCGACTCTTCTAAGGCAATCGGCTATCAAGCCTTTCTCGTCTACAACTATAAAATTTGACATCTGCCCCATGAGCTCTACTATAACATGCTTTTTCATGGGCATACCCATCGCGTCGAACGCGTCAAGCTCGATATCAATGATACGTTCCATTGGTGGCTGCGTGATCGCCGCTATTACGGCGCCTGTGAGATGCTTCCGCAAAAACATGCAGAACATCGGCGCCGCCGCCGGATTATCGTAGCGCTCGTTTGTGAGATGTATACGTGCGTTTCCGCTCCCCGCGCAGACAAGAAGCTTTGCGTTTCCTCTCTGCCCGCGCAGTGACAGCAGGATCATATCCCTTTCCGGCTGCTGCACCTTATCTATTTTCATTCCGCATACCTTTTCTGCAAGCTCATCTTTGAGCGCTGAAAGACATATCGCGTCAAGCGGCATAGCTATCCCTCCACAATAATGCCGAAAAGCTCGTTTATCCTGTCAAGCCGTCCGTTAAGGTACAGATATCCGAACAGAGTCTCAAGCCCGGTAGCCATATGATATTCCTCGTACGTTGCGCTGTGCGGGACAGAGTGCACCTTTGCGTTTCTCCCGCGTTTATACGCATCGAGCTCGCTTTCATCAAGATATGGAATTATTTTTTTCACAGCTTCTGCCTGAGCCGACGCCGAGACATACGACACCGTCGCTTTATGAAGCCCCCTTGACGTCGCTTTTCCAAGGCGGCACATTCTCGATCTGACAAGCAGCTCATACACCGCGTCGCCCACATGGGCAAGACCGAGACTGCTTATTTTTAATATTTCCTCTTCGGACATCGGATCGTTGAAATAATCTGTCATTTTGCTCTCCGTCACTCAATCTTCCTTATCGCCTTTCTGCCTTATCACTATATTGACCGGCGTACCCTCCAGTCCGAACACTCCGCGTATCTGATTTTCCAAATACCTCTGATATGAGAAGTGGAAAAGCCGCGCATCATTGCAGAAAAAGACAAAAGTGGGCGGACGGACGCCAGTCTGCGTCACGTAGTATATTTTCAACCTGCGCCCCTTATCCGTGGGCGGCTGCACTCTCGCCGTGGCGTCCTGAAGCACATTATTGAGCATACCCGTAGTGATACGCATGGAGCTCTGATCGTTTACGTAATTTATAAGCTCAAAGATTTTGGCTACACGCTGTCCCGTAAGAGCTGAAATAAACAGTATCGGTGCGTATGACATGAACGAAAGGTCTCGGCGGATATTTTCGCGCATACGCTCCATCGTCATGGTCTCTTTCTCGATCAGATCCCATTTGTTTACAAGGATGATGCTGGCCTTCCCCGCCTCATGGGCAAGCCCTGCCACCTTTGTGTCCTGCTCCGTCACGCCGTCGCGCGCATCGAGCATAATAAGGCACACGTCTGCCCTGTGGATTGCCGTCTGCGCCCGCAGGACGCTGTATTTTTCGATCTTATCGTCGATCTTCGACTTTTTACGTATACCGGCAGTATCTATAAACATATATTTGCCGGTATCGTTTTCATAATAAGTGTCCACCGCATCGCGCGTCGTGCCGGCAATATCGCTGACGATAACGCGCTTTTCACCGAGTATTTTATTTACCAGAGACGATTTGCCCGCGTTCGGCTTTCCGATGATAGCGACCTTTATCGTATTGTCCTCCTCATCCTCGTCCGATTCCGGCGGAAAATACTCAAGGCATGCGTCGAGCAGATCGCCTGTACCGTGACCATGGACTGCCGAAACAGCTATCGGATCGCCGACGCCAAGCGAATAAAATTCGTATATATCGGGATTTACAGGTCCTGTAGAGTCCATTTTATTGACGGCAAGCACTATCGGCTTGCCTGATTTTAAAAGCATATTGGCGACATCCTGATCGGCGGCTGTCACACCCGTTGTTATATCGGTCACAAGCACGATAACAGTCGCCGTATCTATCGCTATCTGCGCCTGATCGCGCATAAACATCAAAAGCTCGCTGTCGTTTCGCGGCTCGATACCGCCTGTATCGACGATGTCAAATTCCCGCCCGCTCCAGTCGGAGCTGGCATACAGCCTGTCCCTCGTTACGCCCGGCGTATCTTCAACTATTGACAGGCGGCTGCCGGTCAGCCTGTTAAACAGCATGGACTTACCGACGTTCGGTCTCCCCACTATCGCAATAAGCGGTCTTGCCATCACACTTCCTCCTTTTCCACATCTCCGCAAACGACGTCGGCAAAGCGCGTGCCGTTTGTACCCACCGGTATCACATCTATATCGAGTTCGCGGCTCACGTCGTCGACCGTGACATCGTCTAAAAACACTCTCTCGCCGCTCCTCAGCATTACCTCCGGGATATAAAGGACTTCACCAAGGTATTTCCCCTTCAGCTGCGATATGAGATCGTGCCCGGTGACGAGCCCCGCAACGTTTATTGTTTCACCGAAAAAGTAGTTCGTTATCGCGTATACCGTACCGTTTATATTATCGAATTTTTCTTTAGCTTCGCCCAAAAGCTTTTCCAGCACCGGCTTTGCCGATACGCCGGTCGCCACTGAAAACGGCTTTGATGACGCAGAGCCTTTATGCTCTATCGCCTGCCTGAAATCCTCCATAGTGAGCCTTATGATGCCCACCCCGTTTTCAAGCTGAGGATACCCCTCGTATGCGTCCTCCTCCGGTATTGGAAGCTCTGCTTTTAAATATAACTCGTCGGCGCAGAAAAATATGCGCGAGCCCTTCTCCTGCAAACATTTTAATCCGAAATCGGTCACCATTTCAATGGTTTTTACGGCTTTTTCTTTATCAAACGGCTCAAGCTTTGTAAGCCGTTCCCTATGTTTTGTAAGTCCGACAGGCACTATCGAAACGCTGTTTACAGCGGGATAAAGCTCGCAAAGCTCCTTCATTGAGCGCATAAGCTCCTCTCCGTCGTTCCATCCGGGACAACATACGATCTGACAATTCATCTCTATCCCGCCGTCGGCAAAACGGCGCATTATATCCATGATCTCCCCGCCGCGGTCGTTTCGCAGCATACGGCGGCGAAGCTCGGGATTTGTCGCGTGGACAGAGATGTTTATTGGGCTTACACGCAGATCTATTATACGCTTGAGCTCACGTTCCGACAGATTGGTGAGAGTTATATAATTCCCGGTCAAAAAACTGAGGCGCGCGTCATCATCTTTGAAATACAGCGTTTTCCGCATACCGCACGGGAGCTGGTCGACAAAGCAGAACACGCATCTGTTAGAGCACGCTCTGGCGCTGTCCATGAGATACGTCTCAAACTCTATGCCGATATCTTTTCCCGCCGGCTTTCGGAGCTTTACTATTTTATACTTCCCCTCCGGCGTCTTGGCAAATATGGCGACATCCGCGTCGTACATATAATATTTATAATCCAGGACGTCCTCTATCTTTTTTCCGTTTATGCTGATTATCTCGTCCCCAGGCTTTAATATTGTTTTGGAGGCTATACTGCCCTTTTCTATATTTTTTATTTTAGATGACAAGTCAAAAACCTCCCGTCGGATAAAAATATAAAGGGCATCTCGAAACATCGCTCTCCGCTGTGATTCGAGACACCCTCTTTTTGAAGAGTGTTTATGTTTGAGTTATTTCTCTTCGACTTTGAGAACCTCGCGCCCGTTATATTTGCCGCAAGCTCTGCACGCTCTGTGCGGCAGACGCATAGCGCCGCATTCAGGACATTTTACAATGCCCGGTATCGTGAGTTTCCAATGAGAATTACGTCTCTTATCTCTTCTCGCTTTTGATACTTTCCTTTTTGGAACCGCCATAATGACACCTCCTGTTAATTATTCTCCAAGAGCTGCCCTAAGACAGCCAGCCTGGGATCCGTATCTACCGCGCAGGAGCACGGACCGTCGTTTAAATCTTTACCACATTTGGAACACAGACCCTTGCAGTCTTCTCTGCAAAGATATCTCTGCTCCACATCAAGGACAAAGGCAGTTATGACCACCTCATCCAAATCTATATAATCCCCGTCAAGGAGAAATATATCGGGATTTTCCTCATCCTCCGCCCCGTCAGCCAAAACAGCGTTAAGCGGAAGCAGCATGCTACGCTCAAACTCTTTAAGGCATCTAGCGCAAATACACGTCATATCCACGTGCAGGGTGCCCTCAAGCTTCAACACGCCGGCGGAATTATATACGCGACCCTCTGCGGTAACCGGGCTGTGGATAGCTTTTACACTTTCAAATTCCAGCGCCGACAAATCGGGCTGATAGGAAAAATCCACGCTTTTCCCCGGATTCCCAATTACCTCATGAAGATTTAACCGCATATTACACCTCACACAGTCGCTATGACATTATAAGCCAAAAAGCACGCAATGTCAAATGATATTTAATATTTTTTGTTTTCTTTACAAATTCACCTGCATAGAATATAATTTTTGTACCCAAAAATGATTTAAAACATCAAAATAAAATTGCTTTGCAGGTGATCAATTTGCGTGAATTTGTCATCAGGAAAAACGACGCCGGTCAGCGTCTCGACCGCTTTGCTTCAAAAGCGGCTCCGCTGCTGCCCGCCTCTCTTACTCAGAAATATATACGCCTGAAACGGATAAAAGTCAATAGCAAGGGCGCAAAAAGAGATACACGCCTTGTCGAGGGCGACACCGTTCAAATGTACGTAAACGACGAGTTTTTTCAAAAGCCGTCCGATGAAAATGCATACCTGGTCGTTTCGTCGCCGAATCTCAGCATAGTATACGAGGACGAAAACATCCTGCTTGTAGATAAGCCCGCCGGCGTACTGTGCCATTCTGACGGCTCATGGTCATATGACACGCTCATCGCCCGAATACAGGCATATCTTTATCAAAAGCACGAGTGGCTGCCAAAAGAGGAAAACTCCTTCGCGCCCGCCCTTTGCAATCGCATCGACCGCAACACGAGCGGTATCGTTATCGCAGCGAAAAACGCTGAAGCTCTGAAAATAATGAACGATAAGATCAAGCAGCGAGAGATCGATAAGCTTTATCTTTGTATTGCCTGCGGAAAACTTACGCCTAAAAACGGCACGCTTTCGGATTTCCTGTTTAAAGACGCATCCAAAAATCAGGTATATGTTAAAAAAAGCCCTGTAAAAGGCGCGAAGACCGCATTAACCGAATATGAGACGCTCGCATACAAAAACGGACTGTCGCTTGTCAGATGCAGACTGCTTACGGGGCGCACGCATCAGATACGCGTACAGCTCGCTGCCGTCGGCGCTCCTCTGCTCGGTGATGGGAAATACGGAGCGGATAGAGAAAACAGGATATATCGCGAAAAAAAGCAAGCGTTGTGCTCTTATAAGCTCACTTTCTCGTTCAAAACTGACGCGGGCATCTTAAATTACTTAAATACCAAAAGCTTTGCAGTCGGCGAGATCAGCTTTGTGGATAAATATTTCCCGTCGTTTGTTATTGAATAAGCTGTTTCAGACTTAAAATTTTCTCGCTCCGCAGGCTTTTTTATTGGGAATTTTTGTATTATAATGGAATAAAATCTAAAGCTTCTGCCGGTCGTAAAAAACGGCGAGGGCAAATTTTAAAATGCTTTATTTGTGACCTTTATATAGGAACGGAGACGATTATGGAGGAAAGATTCGGTTTTATCCGCGATAAAATAGACATCAAAATACTTATTCTGTTCGTATTGCGCAGGCTGCCGGAGAGCGTAGATTTGCCGACGCTTGCCGAACTCGTCATATGTGACGACGGCATCAGTTATTTCGATTTTGCCGAATGCGTCGCAGAGCTTGTGGATACGGGGCATATCTACTATTCAGACGGGATGTACTCGATAACCGAAAAGGGACGCAGAAACGGCGAGATAACAGAGTCCAGCCTGCCTTATTCCGTCAGAATAAAAGCGGAAAAAAGCACAAATATCCAAGCTCAGCATCAAAAGCGCGACGCGCTTATAAGCACATCCCATGAGTACAAAAACCGCAGCGGATATGTAGTCGATCTGGCTCTGTCCGACGGTATCAGCAACATAATCTCGATGGAGCTTACCGTTGGGAGCGAGGATCAGGCAGTATTTATTGAAAACAAATTCAGGAAAAACGCCGAAAGCGTCTATAACAAAATACTGGAAATGCTTACCGAGGATAATTAAAATTCCGATAAAACAGAGGTGGCGGGGCGTTCTCGTCCACCTCTTTTCATGCTCCGTGTTCTTCTGAGGGAAACGGTACAACAGCTGGCGCGCACCGTAGTTTTTTCTTTAGCTCTTCCGCTGTCCTGTGATTGACATATATGATAAAATATCCGTTAGAACAGATATTTTATTTGAGATCTAAGCCCTTTTCCTCGCCGCTTGCAGCGGCGACCGGAAAATACGGCACATTTTATCCTGCCTGCGGAGCATGTATGATAAAATAATTCAGATACGGTCTTTAAGGAGATACTCTATATGGGCGACAACATTTCCGAGGATTTGATAAAATCTCATATGCCGCCAGGTTTTCAACCTGTTTTTGAGATACATGATTCTATTGACTCTACAAACCTGCGCGCAAAAGAGCTTGTGAAATCCGGGGCTCAAGATCTCACCGTCGTGATCGCGGATCACCAGTCCGCCGGGCACGGAAGATTTGGGCGGGCGTTTTTTTCCCCGGCCGGATGCGGTATATATATGACCGTGATTTTACGTCCCTCAATAAGCGTGGCTCAGTCTGCAGCAGTCACATCCTTTTCCGCCGTCGCCGTGGCTGAAGCCGTTGAAAAGCTGTGCGGCTGCCATGTGGGAATAAAATGGGTCAACGATCTGTTTATGAACGGCAAAAAAATATGCGGTATTTTGACCGAAAGCGCCGCCGACCCGCTTAGCTGCATTCCTGAATATGTTATTTCCGGCATAGGCATAAACGTCCTGCATACCGATATTCCGTATGATCTAAAGGGGGTAATATCCTCTGTCGAGGATGAAAGCGGGCGGCAAATTTCAAGAAATGAGCTTATTGCTGAAATACTTAACAGATTCCTGTATTTTACAGATGAAGTAGCTACTCTTTCGTACATGGAAGAATATAGGCGCCGTTCCGTGATTCTCGGGAAAAAAGTGAAAATTGTCCGCTCAGGTGAAACTTTCGACGCCGTAGCGCGTCAAATTACCGACTCTGCCGCTCTTGTAGTCGAGCGCGACGGGATAATGCAAACAATAAATGCAGGAGAAGTTAGCATACGTTTTTAATCCCTGCGTACATTTTTAGCGCATACAAACTCATCATGGAGAACTAAAATGAAAAAACTTCTTGCAAACAAATATTATATTCTCAGCGTTAGCGCAGCCACGTTTATATTGTTTATAGTGCTTGTATTTCAAGGATTTGCGGCTTATGGAGACCCATATTCTTCAGATAATACCGATACTAGTACGGAGACTTCCTCGGATAGTACTGCGGAGGCTGAAACCGACGCCGAAAGACTAGAGCGTATAATGAACTCCGACATTGAAAACGACAATACCGTAATAACCGCCGTTCCGTTTAGTACCGACACATTCGGGGAGCACTCGTTTATAGTCGAAAGATCCGGCAGCTATAAATTTACAGCGGTGAATCTGGCTGATTCGGAAATCGAAGTCTCCTGGAGCATCTATGTCTTCGACAAGGCATATCAATTCGGTGCAAATTACATGATGAAAAATTTTGAGCCGGCAACTATAACGGACGGCACGATCACTCTTTACAAGGGACAGCACGTCTACTGCATATGCTCGCTTAATCAGTATAACTATGATAATACGGACGCTTTAGCGTACCTGAAAATACGCCTTATAAACGAGGTGGATGACAGCCTTCACACCGAACACGTCCACGATTTTAAAATTAAGGAGGAGTCATCCTCCTGCGGGAAAAACGGCTTTATAATTTACGAGTGTTCATGCGGCGAGACATACATAGAGGCTACCGAGCCGGTAGAACATGATTACGAAGCGGTCGAGACAAAACCCACCTGCACCGTGGACGGGTTTACAACATATACATGCAAAAACTGCGGTGATACATATACGGAATCCGGCGATAAAGCCACAGGTCACGTCTGTGACAATTCCAAAGTCCAGGTGACTGCGAATACGCATGAATATACCTGCACCGTGTGCGGCGAAAAAGTCTCCGTCGCTCATGACTTTGCAAATACTGCTTTCATCACCGGGATGACCGATAACTCCGGTAATATCCAGTATTACATGATAAGCGTTAAAAAGATTTGCTCCGTCTGCAAATATTCGGCGGCAGTCGACTCTCCGGATGTCGCGCACAGGGCGGCGTCGTATAATTACAACAGTAATACGGGCATTCTCACCTTTACATGCGAGGATTGCGGTTCCCGCTCATATCAATGCTCGATCGAGCTTGACTATGAGATCGCTCAGACGCAGACGCCGGACGCCAGTAACAGCAGCAGCGTAAGCGCCTCCAGCGGAGGTGCCGGGACTTCTTCTACACGTTAGCTGCGCCGCTCAAACGTATGAAGATCTTTTTCAAAAAAAGCCGTAAAAGAGGCAAGCTTGTGATCGTCGCAGGGTACGCCCCCGGTACCGGCAAGACGCATTTTGCGTGCACGCTTCTTGCAAACGAGCGCAAAAAGGGGCGGGACATAGTGATCGGCTATCTGAACAGGCAGCGCCCGGAGCTTGCCGCGCTCTTAAAAGGCGTCGAAAATTTCCGTCCCACTATAGACCGCCCTATCACGCATAATGAAGCCTTGCTAGACGTAAGGGCTATATTGAGGCGTTCGCCGGAAATCGCACTGGTCGATGAGCTGGCGCTTCCGAACGCTTACCGCCCGGGTCATTTTATGTATGAGGGCATCCTCTCCCTAGTCGATAGAGGGATATCCGTATACACTACCGTTAATTTGCAGAAATTTAAAAACATAAACCTGTTATGCGCCTCCAAAACACGCTTGAAGCAGAAAACGGTCATACCGGACCGTGTGCTCAAGTATGCGGATAAGATATATTTTCTCAATCAGGCGCCTGAGGTCATAAGAAAAAGATTTGAAAGCGGCGCGATTTTCTCTTCCAGGCAGATGGAGCGCGATTTTTTGCAGCGATATATGAGTTTAAAAACTCTCACCATACATCATGATATCTGTCTTGAGCTTATGCGGCGATTTGACAATGCGGAGATAATCGACTTTGATTAACGCGCTGTATAAGTTTTTTGTTTTTGCCGCACGTTGAAAATGACAGCGTTGCCGGCGTATCGCTCTTGACGTCAGATTTTATACAACACGCCCGTACCCGCTGTTTTACGGCGATCGCTGCGGCAGACTGGAGATATCTCTCATGACACGAAAGCTTTACTATGAAGACAGCCATATGCGCTCGTTTGACGCGACGGTTTTATCGTGCGCCAAATCAGGCAATAAATACGCAGTCACACTCGATAAAACGGCATTTTTCCCTGAGGGCGGCGGGCAGTCGGCAGACATGGGTCTTATCGGAGATATCGCCGTTTGCGACGTGCAGATAACAGGCGGCGAGATCGTCCATTATACGTTGTCGCCGCTCGCCGTGGGAGATACCGTCAAATGTTCCATTGACTGGGATACGCGCTTTAAAAGAATGCAAAATCATTCGGGCGAGCATATCCTATCCGGCATTCTCCACTCTATGTTCAGGTGCGATAACGTCGGCTTTCATATGGGTCATGACGCGGTAACGGTAGATTTTAACGTAGAGCTGTCTACGGAGGATTTAACAAAAGCGGAGCTTGCAGCTAACAGGGCGATATTTGAAAACGTGCCTGTCACTGCGTTTTTCCCGTCGAATGCGGAACTGAAAAAGCTTGATTACCGAAGCAAGCTGGAACTGTCTGACGACGTCCGTATAGTCAAAATCGGTGAATATGACATGTGTGCGTGCTGCGCTCCACACGTCTCGCATACGGGAGAGATCGGGATGCTTAAAATAACATCCTCTATGCGGCACCGCGGCGGGACAAGAATAACGATGCTCTGCGGGATCGACGCTTTTTTAGATTACCGCAACAAGTACGATAGCAACGCCCGCATATCCTCTTTACTCTCCGCAAAACCTGACGAAACTGCAAACGCTGTACTGCGTATGCTTGAAGAGGTCAAAAACCTCAAAAATCATATTTTTACCCTGAAAAACGATATGATCACGGCTTATATGCAAAATATAGGAGACGGTGGCAGCCGATATGTATGCGTATTCTGCCCATCTCTTGATACAGACAGCATGCGGTTGCTTGTAAACCGTGTGCTTGAAACACGCAGCGCAGTCTGCGCTGCATTTTCAGGCAAAGACGGCGAGGGGTACAAGTATATAATCGGCAGCAATACCGACGATATGACGGTCTTCGCAGCACAGCTCAATTCGGCGCTTGCGGGGCGCGGAGGCGGTACTTCCAAAATGGTACAGGGAGCTCTGAAAGCGACAAGAGACGCAATAGAAAATTATTTTGGCGGCAAAGCTTAAAAAATCTAAGTTTTATGAGTTTTCTACCACAGGCGGATTTTTGTTTTTAATAAATCTTTTCTCTATGTGTAAAAGCTCATTTTTCGCAAGCATACTGCAAAATTCAAAACCCGAAATGAATGAACTGCACCCCATTTGTTAG
>CALWWO010000186.1 GCA_944385265.1 uncultured Oscillospiraceae bacterium | reverse complement strand
GCTGCAAAGAGCGCGTCCGGTGGCGGATATTTGCGAAAATATCTTGACGAGCAGCCGTGCGCAAGTATATAATGTGCAAAGATACAATTTTATGCTTTTGGAGTTAGAAAAATGTCAAAGCTTTCTTTTGCAGCTGAATATTTTTACTTTAGCTTTATCTATTTTACAGATAAGGCTTATTTGAGTTTGACTGCAAAATGACCGAAGGCTTCGACCTTATAAGGCGCATTCAATAGACACGGGATCTGCAGTGAAACTCATTGCAGGTCCTTTATTTATGCAGTCTGATCTTTTGCGGAAAGAGGGAAAATATGAAAATCGGTATCATCGGACTTGGGCTTATCGGCGGCAGCATTGCAAAGGCGATAAAAAAATATACCGGGCATACGGTGCTCGGCTATGACATGTCGTCCGACGTTTTAAAAAGCGCCTCGGCGTGCGGCGCAATAGACAAGACGCTTGTAAACTCCGGCGGGCTTCCGTCATGCGACATGACGGTAATAGCGCTGTATCCGCGCGCCGCCATCGAATATGTCATGGCTAATCAAAAATCGTTTAAAAAGGGCTCCATCGTGCTCGACTGCTGCGGAGTGAAACGGCAGGTGTGCGAGGAAATCGCGCCTGTGGCTGAAAAAAACGGGTTTTACTTCGTCGGCGGGCACCCCATGGCAGGTATCGAACGCAGCGGATTTGAAAACTCGTTTCCTGAGATGTTTAAAAACGCCTCTTTCATCCTCACTCCGGATAAAAGCGTGCCGCAGGCGGTCATCGACACGATAAGCGATCTTGTTACGCAGATCGGCTTCGGTAAGATACAGCTCTCAACGCCGTTTAAACACGACCAGATGATAGCGTACACGTCGCAGCTCGCTCACGTCGTGTCGTGCGCGTATGTCACAAGCCCGCTGGCTGAGAGCTTCAGAGGATACTCTGCCGGCAGCTTTCAGGATATGACGCGCGTTGCCAAGCTGAACGAGACGATGTGGACAGAGCTTTTCATAGAAAACAAAGACGAGCTGTGCAAGGAAATAGATTCGCTGACGGAGAGACTTGTCGCCCTCTCTTCCGCGATAAAGAGAGAGGCGCGGGACGAGCTTTTTGAGCTTTTGAAAAAATCGCGCGAGACGAAAGAGTATATCGACGGCGAAAGGGGAGACAAGTAATGGACGTCACGATAACCCCCTCTGCCCTGTCGGGCGATATCGCAGCCATCCCTTCAAAATCGCACGCACACCGCCTTTTGATATGCGCGGCGCTTGCCGATGCTCCGTCGTTCATCGCGCTGGAGGGCTCCTCAGCCGATATCGACGCGACCGTGAGCTGCCTTTCGGCGCTGGGCGCTTTGATCGAACGGGTAAGCGGCGGGCTTTCGATAACCCCCACAAGCAGGACTTTCCGCAAAAAAGCCGTTTTGGATTGCGGCGAATCCGGCTCAACGCTGAGGTTCCTCCTGCCGGTCGCGGCGGCTTCCGGCGGCGCATACGACTTTATCGGGAGGGGACGACTGCCGGAAAGACCGCTTGAGCCTTTGCTCTCCCGCCTGCGCGAGCACGGGAGCCTCATCTCAGCCGAACGCATACCTTTCACTGTGTCGGGCAAGCTCATGGGCGGTCATTTTGAGCTTCCGGGCAATATCAGCTCGCAGTATATAACAGGGCTTATGCTTGCTCTGCCGCTTTCTGGCGGCGGGGAGATAGAACTCACCACCGAGCTCCAGTCGAGCAGATACGTCGATATGACGATATCGGTGATGGATCAGTTCGGCGTGCGCGTAACGAGAAGCAAAAACGTCTACTTTGTACCGGACGCGCCATATATCTCCCCCGGCGAGCTGAAGGTCGAGGGTGACTGGTCAAACGCCGCGCCATGGCTTTGCGCCGGCGCGATAAGCGGCAGCGTCTCCGTCTCGGGACTCTCCTGCGGCGGTATGCAGGGCGACAGCGCGATCGTCGATATCCTGCGGCGGTTTGGCGCCGGGATAACGAAGGAAAACGGCGTTATAACAGTGCGCCGCCATGGAGAGCTTCACGGCATTACGATCGACGCCGGGGAGATACCCGATATCATACCGCCGCTGTCCGTCGTCGCGGCGGCTGCCGGCGGCGTGACGAATATTATAAACGCCGCGCGGTTGCGTCTTAAAGAGAGCGACAGGCTGTCGGCAATATGTAAAAACCTCAGAGCTCTCGGCGCGGACGTGAGCGAGACGCATGACAGCATTACGATCTGCGGCGGAAAACGCCTTCACGGGGCGCGGATCAGCGGATACAACGATCACCGCATGGTAATGAGCGCGGCTTTAGCGGCGCTTATAACGGACGGAGCCGTCACAGTATCGGACGGCGAGGCGATAGATAAATCTTATCCGCGATTTTTTGAGGATTTTAAAAGCTTAGGAGGATCGGTCAATGTCTAACAGCTTCGGAGAAAAGTTAAAAATCACGATATTCGGTCAATCCCACGCCGAGGCTATCGGCGTTGTGATAGACGGTTTCCCTGCCGGCTTTCGTCCGGATATGGAGAAGGTCGCCGAATTTATGCAGCGCAGGGCTCCCGGCAGGAACAAATTTTCCACGACGAGGAAAGAGCCGGATACGCCGCACGTCGTCGCCGGTATCGTGGACGGCGTTACATGCGGCGCGCCGATATGCGCGGAAATAATAAACACGAATCAGCGTTCTAAAGACTACAGCGGGCTTATGATAACGCCGCGCCCGTCGCACGCGGATTTCACAGCCATACAGAAATTCGGAAGCGCGTATGATATAAGAGGCGGAGGGCAGTTCTCCGGCAGGCTGACGGCTCCTCTGTGCTTTGCCGGCGCGCTTGCAAAGCAGTTTCTCTCCGAAAAGGGCGTTTACGTCGGCGCGCAGATACTTGAGATCGCCGGCATATGCGACGATTCCCTCGATCCCGTGCATGTGACAAACGAAGAGCTTTCATCTATCGCCGCGAAAAACTTCCCTGTAAACAACGATGAAAAGGGAGACGAAATGCAGGCGGCGATAGAAGATGCGCGCATGGAGCTCGATTCCGTCGGCGGAGTGATACGCTGCTTTGCCATCGGTATGCCGCCGGGAGTCGGAGAGCCGATGTTCGGCGGAGTTGAAAACAGGCTTGCCGCCGCAGTGTTCGGCGTTCCCGCGGTGCGCGGCGTGTCGTTCGGACTGGGCTTCGCCTCAGCTCGTTTGCAAGGCTCGGAGCATAACGACTCGTTCGTGACGGACGGCAAAAAGGTAATGACCGAAACGAATAACCATGGCGGTATCTTAGGCGGTATAACTTCCGGCATGCCGGTAGTTATGAACGTCGCCATAAAGCCGACCGCCTCCATATCGAGAGAGCAGCGCACCGTCAACCTGAACACGATGGAAAATACGACGCTTACGATAAAGGGGCGGCACGACCCATGCATCGTGCCGCGCGCCGTGCCGTGTATAGAGGCGGCGGTCGCCGTGACGCTTATGGATATGATGCTTTGAAAGGAAGTTGACATAAAATGGGACTTGAAGAACTGAGAAAAGAGATAGATAACATAGACGACGAGCTTGCCGCGCTGTTCTGCCGGCGAATGAAGGTCGTCTCCGACGTGGCGGAATGGAAGAGGAAAAATAACGCCGCCGTCTTCGCCGGCAACCGCGAGGAGGAGATACTCCGCCGCGTCTCCGAAAACTGCGGAGAAGAATTCGGCAGCTACGCTCGGATATTATTTAGCACGATGTTTGAACTTAGCCGCAGCTATCAGGAATCCACTCTGCCGAAAAGCAGGTCAAAGCTGTTTAATATGATAAACTCGGCGCAGAAGCTCCGGTCGCTTCCCCAAAACGCCTCCGTCGCCTGTCAGGGGACAGAGGGCGCTTATTCGCAGCAGGCGTGCCTGAAGCTTTTTTCCTCGCCGGACGTCACGTTCTTTAACAAATTTGAGGACGTTTTTGACGCTGTTGACAAGGGCGAATGTAAGTATGGGCTGCTTCCCATTGAAAACAGCTCCGCAGGCTCCGTCATCTCCGTCTACAATCTTATGGATAAGCACAATTTTTACATCGTGCAGAGCATCAGGCTCAAAATAAACCACTGCCTGCTCGCGGTCGCCGGAGCAAGACCGGCAGGTATACGCGAGATCGTATCGCACGAGCAGGCGCTTGCGCAGTGCAGCGATTTTCTGAAGGCGCATCCGGAGATAAAGGTCACTGTTTTTGAGAATACGGCGATGGCTGCAAAATATGTCGCCGAATCGGGGAGGCGCGACATCGCCGCTATAGCGGCGCCGATATGCGCCGAGCTGTACGGGCTTGATATCCTGACGGAAAAGCTGCAAAACAGCGAGCATAACTACACGCGGTTCATATGCATATCAAAAGATCTGCATATATGCGACGGCGCGAACAAGATAACATTTATCGCAACGCTGCCGCACAGACCCGGCGCGCTTTATGAGCTGATCTCAAAATTTGCGCACCATGGGATCAATATTTCAAAGATCGAAAGCCGCCCCATCCCGGGAAAGGATTTTGAATTTATATTTTATTTCGACGTTGAAGCATCGATAGAAGGCGAAATTGTCCAGGGTATCCTGATGCAGCTTGAAAACGAGGGGCACATGATCTTCCTCGGCGGATATCCTGAAAAGAGCTGAGCATAAGAGGTGGATACCATGCAGGAAATGCAGACTATAAGCAGGCTTATAAAAGAGACCGGCAAGATTTACGGATATGACGCAGATGAGCGCGGTTTTCTGTATCTCGCGCAGCACTGCGGCATATCGTTTGCCGGTAAAAAGGTCCTCATCCTCGGCGGCGGCGCAACGGGACAGACGGCAAAAGCCGCCGCAGAGCAGGGCGGCGCCTCTGAAACCGTAATAATTTCGCGCTCGGGTAAAAATAATTACGGCAATCTCGACAGCCATTACGACGCCGATATAATCATAAACACCACCCCCGTCGGTATGTTTCCGGACTGCGATAAATCCCCCGTCGATCTCACCTATTTCCCGATGGTCACGGGCGTCCTTGATGTTATATATAATCCCCTCAAAACGGCGCTTATCTTACAGGCTGACAGCCTTGCTATCCCCTGTTCCGGCGGGCTTCCGATGCTTATCGAGCACTCGCTCCGGCAAATGTCCGGCGGGGAAGCGGCAGACGAGCGCATAGAGGAGATCCTCAGGACCGCGACAGCCGATATAAAAAACATCGTGCTCATCGGGATGCCGGGCAGCGGGAAAACCACTATAGGCAAAGCTCTCGCGCAGCTTTTGGGGCGCAAATTTATAGATACGGATGACGAGATAGTCCGAAAAGCGCACAAATCCATACAGCAGATATTTGAAGAGGGCGGCGAGGAGGCGTTCCGCAAAATAGAAAATGAAGTGATATCCGAGCTGAGCAAAAATACGGGCTGCGTTATCGCCACGGGCGGCGGCTGCGTCTTGAAAGAAGAAAATCTTGTCCCGCTCCGTCAAAACAGCCTTATCTACTGGCTGCGCCGCGATACATCGCTTCTGCCTATCGACGGGCGTCCGCTTTCCCAGAGCGACAATCTCGACGAAATGCTCAAAACGCGCACCTCGGCATACATGCATTTTGCCGACGGCTTTGTCAATAACGCGGGCAGCGTGGACGACACCGCGCAGAAAATCGCAGAGACGTTTTTGCAGGATAGCTCCGACCTGTAAATTCGATTTCTGCACCTCAGGGCACGGCGGTAATTTTCATCATGCGTCAAGCGTATGCCGTTTCTTGCCTGACCTGTAAAAATTTCTGTAAAATGCGGTAAGGCTTCATCTCTCTTCCCAACAGTAAAAAGGCATGCTATGCGGCGATACAAAATTGCCGCAGAATGTAACAAAAAGCAAAAACCGCAGCCGAAAAACGGCTGCGGTTTTAATTATTTTACTCGCCGCTGCAGGTATCGCCCCAGTAATCGGCAAGCTCTTCTTCCGTATACTCGATATTGTAATCAGGTACGTATTTTTCTTTTTTTTCCTGTTTTTTCTGTTCTTCGGCTTTTGCCGCGTCTGTTTTTTTATCCTGCTCGCACATGTGCTATCCCCTCCGATAAGCTGATTTGCCGCATAAACGACGCTATATATTATAGCAATCTGCGGCGGACATGTCAAAGCCGCATATTTTCTCTTTAACCCTTGCCTTTTCTTCCCGCGCAAAAAATTAAGACTATCAGAGAGGCGGATTTTGAAAATAACGCTTTTTATCTACGATAACTTTATACCCGTCGCTCAATACCCTGCGCGTTCCGCTGTCTAAAGGTATGCTGAGCCATGAGGGATCGACAATCCCGAATTCTACTTCCAATCCGCTTTCATACCAAACTCTGATCGAAGTGCACGCGCCGTAACACTCCGTCCGCATGTTTTGAACTGTTCCGAACTCTTTAACGAAATCAGGAGTTTCGACCATTTTATTCTTTGCAGGGGTGATGATGCAGAGGTCTAAATCCGACTCTTTTTCATTGGTTCCTCTGGCATAAGAGCCGACGATGATAACGCTTTCGATTTCAGCATTGTTCATAGAAAAATCCCTGAGCTTATTGATAAATTCTTTTAACATAGCTTCTCTTCACTCCCAGTCCTGCCAAATTCCCAGTTGCCTGACAGATTATCATATCGGCTGCATTTTACTATTTTTGCGCGCGCCGCCTTCATACTGCCGCGTCTTACCTGTATTTCTCCATAATGAAATTCGTAAGAAAAACGCCGCGCCGCTCCACCTGCTGCTCTCTGACCGTTTTATATCCTCTTTTCTCAAAAAAAGGTCTCGCCGTTATAGACGCGTGAGTGACTATTCTCCCGCTCACATTCCGCTCCAGCCTGTCGCACAATGCCGTTGCGACTCCTCTGCCCTGATAGTCCTTGTGGACATACAACCGATCAAGATACCCCGTTGCATCCATATCGCCGAAACCAACGATAATGCCGTCCTCAACGGCGACGGCAGTGTCATGCTCCATAAGCGAGCTGTTCCATTTTTCAAGATCGACGCCGCTTGTCCATGCGTCTATCTGCTCTTTTGTATAATCCGCGGCATTGACAGTGCGGACAGTGTCATAAAACAGCTCCGCTATCAAAGCGCAATCACATGGTCTGTACTCTCTGACGATCATTTTATCACCCGTGTAAATTACATTTTATTTTTAAGACGCGCACTCGCCGGTCGGCACATTTCGTTTAATGACATGTAGCCCGCCACACTATACGCCACATTTGCCAAAGTTTGCCGTATTGTCGCGCAATATACCGTTCGACTATGCGCTCCGACTTGGTGAGGCATGTATAAAAAGGACGGCGAAGACAAATCGTCGTCCGCCGTCCCGTTTGGCCCTTTTGATCCCGCGCCTTTACGGTTTGGGAGATTTTCCGGGTATGTACCCGTATTTGTAGATTATTTTACATTGTGAGCTGCAAAATATGCCTTTGCGTCATCGATGCAGCGCTTTGCATGACCCGCTTGACCAAGCTCTTCAATGCGCTTGAAGTTCGGCAGCTCGATAGACAGCGGGAGATCCGGAAGAGCAGCTACGATGGAAGCGATATCCATTGCGCCCTCGCCGGGATAGAAGCGCGCTTCTCTCGCTGTGTAGAGCATGAGTTCGTCGTTGATGTCGGCAAGGACGGGGTCGCCGTCAGGACCGGCAGGACCGTCGCAGAGGTGGATGAAGTTGAAGTACTTCTTATCCGTACGCGCGATCTCTTCACCCGTAACGCCGGCTCTGCCCGCGTGGAGCGTATCGACCATGATGTAGAGGTTGTCAGCCTTTACAAGGTCAACAAGAGTGATAGCTTCCTGGAGGTTTCTTACGCCGGCCCACGGAAGGAACTCGATATTGTACTTGAGACCGTACTTCTTAGCCATTTCGGCTACTTTTCCGACCTGCTCGACATAATAAGCTCTGTCTCTTGTCCAGACACTGCCAAGAACGTCGGTTCCGCCGAGTTCAGCAGCCTTTTCAAAAGCAGGCTCATACTCGTTGATGTCGAGGTCCGGGCGGATGCGCGCAAGCTCGATATCCATGAGAGGCATATCGTACTCTTTCAGCGCTTTCTTTGTCGCCTCAAACAGGTCGTTATCCTTGTGGAGCAGGAATTCCGGCTCACCGGGAAGATGCATCGGGATGGTACGAAGGCTTACGCTGTCGTAACCGGTCTCCTTTGCGATTTTGATCTGGCTTACCGGATCGATTCCCGGCAGTGTCAGATAAGCGAGTGAATACTTTCTTGCCATGGTTGTTTCCTCTTTTCTATTTAAAAAATTTTTTAATTTATTTTGCGCTTTCCTTTTTCTTTGCCGCCATGATCTCCAAAGCGTCGCAGTTTCTGCCGGCCTTAAGCACATAGCTGTCGGCGGTGTGACCGATCATTTCCTGTACGCGCTTGCCGATTGCAATAGCTTTTACGAGGTCTATGCCCGTATCGACGCCCATACCGTCCAGCGCGTGGAGAACGTCCTCAGTGGAGACGTTGCCCGTCGCGTTCGGGATGAAGTTGCAGCCGCCGACCCCGGCGAAAGC
>CALWWO010000185.1 GCA_944385265.1 uncultured Oscillospiraceae bacterium | reverse complement strand
CGGAACAAGACCTGCGTCCAGTGCCTCCTCAAATTCGGCGCTGTCCGAAACGGCGACCTCGTATTCTCCGACAGGCGGGTCGCTCTCTAAAAGCGCTGCCGGCGTTACGTGCGAGCCGTATACCGTTAAAAAATCGAGATTTAAAACGGAAAACGGCGCGGAAAACGAAACTGGGCATATCATCCGAAAAACGACGATGAGCATCACGAACAGGCTGACACGCTTCGGCACGCGGCGTATAAACGACAGCGGCAAAATACAGGTCAGGGCGGCTATTGCCGTAATGAGAGCCTTCATCGACATGTCGACGACGACGGCAAAAATGTCAAAAAGCGTCATTTCCCGCCCTCCCTGTATGAGTCGATGAGCTTTTTGAGCTCGTCTGCCTCCTCGTCTGACAGGCGTTTCCCGCTCATAAAAGCGGCGATAAACGACGGCAGTGACCCGCCAAAGCTCTTTTTAACAATTGCCTCACTCTCGTATCGCTGCACCTGATCACGCCCGACGAGCGAGGTGACGACAGTCGCCTCGTTTTTGACGATGCCGCGGTTTGAAAGCTTTTTAAGTACGGTAAATGTCGTGCTCTGCTTCCAGCCGAGCCTTTCGGCGCACAGCCGCACCAGTTCGCGTGAGCGGAGCGGCTCGTTTTCCCAGACAATATCCATGAATTTCATCTCGGCATCAAAAAGCTTGAAATCGCTTATATCGACCTGCATAAGAACACCTCCCGAATGCAGTCTATTGCGATAGACTAATTTTAGTCTATCATGATAGAGTGAGATTGTCAACAAAAAAGATGCCGGTTGAAACAACTTCAACCGGCATATGCCATAAAATTGATGCAAGGGAGGTCTGAACTGGATATATTATAGGCTGATTTCAGAAAAATATACCTGTAAAGGCTTAAATTTACGAAAAATCAATCCGTCTTTTTAAAAGAACGGTACTCCGAGCCCCGGAAAGTCAGCCTTCCGCGCGAGCCCTCCGTCAGCATATCGTATTCATCGCAGCGAACACGAAACTCCATACGCTCTCCGTTTTCAGTCTGAAAGGTCGCATAGAAGTATGCGAGACCCAAATCGTGAGCGCTCTCGACGCTGCCATGCGCCGTCTCGTCCGGGCGCGCTCCCTCCATACTTGCGCCGTCCTCCTCCGTGCCAATGCGTTTGGAGATAACAACGGCAGACATAGTAGGCGCCGGAGACTTCATATTCGCTTTCAGGCGTGATATATTTTTTGAAATGGTTGCGACAACGCCTGCAAAAATCAGTATGAATACCGCCGCAAAAATGTAGGGCAGTATTTTAAAGAAAGTCTCGATGCCTCTGAGATCGTCCATGTATTTTCACCTGCTTTGCTACATTTATATCTGGATA
This sequence comes from uncultured Oscillospiraceae bacterium, assembly GCA_944385265.1. The sequence continues at coordinate 26,899 of CALWWO010000185.1, read as the reverse complement.
GAGAAGCGATGGAGTCGTATAGACCGGAAAACGTTTACTGATATCCGGCGGGGGCAGAAGTGATTCACGACAAGAAAGTTAAATATCAAGGTGTGGAATTTACTTATAATAGGGCTGAAATTCAAAACTGAAGGCACACTTTTAGCGTGTCTTCAGTTTTGAATGGTATTATTAAATGCTGTGTCGTTGCGTTCTGCTGTTTTCCGACCGCTAGATATCGAGCTGAATGCCTTCATCGCCGGAGACTTGTTCTAATAACTCTTGCCAAGCTTCGTCGCCTAATTCAATTTGGAAAAATTCTTGGTTTTCCTGGCTCATGCGTTGGGGATATATTATGATTTTTTCGCCAATTTCTGCGATTAGAGTACTTTCATTTTCCTCCCGTGCCGCAGCTTCTTCTAACGTAAGCCCAATCAGACCGTCATATTCATAAAGGACTGCGTCGGGAAACCCCAGCCGAGCTTCTTCGAGAAAACTATCGGAGTCAAGCGCAGCCATCTCCGGGCAGGGAACATAATTGGAGAGACACTCGTCTTCAAATACTACCGCGACCAAATCGCTATTTTTATCCTCGTACAATTTTGTCATTATCATACCTATCTGCCCCTTTTTTATTATATATTAAGGACCTTACCTCCTCTGCCGGTCAGGAGAAAAAGCAAAAACCCCGTGTCAGGTTGAAACCTCGCTTTAAAACAGGACTCCGCATTGAACCGGGTCTTTTAGTATGGGAAGCGTTGGCAAAAAAGATACCCGGAGATGTAATCAGAAAACCGACTGCGAGCCCAGCGCAGCGGGTCGCGGTTGGAGAGGAGGAGCGACGGAGTGAGTGAGAGATAGAGTTTGTTCGGAACGAAAAAACGCCGTCGCGAACGATACAAAGTCCGCGACGGCGTGGTGCCGGTGACCGGACTCGAACCGGTACGCTGTTGCCAGCGGTGGATTTTGAGTCCACTACGTCTACCAATTCCATCACACCGGCGCAATACGGTACTGAGATTATACAACAGGGCTCTTAAGATTTCAAGTGGCAAAGCGCAATTTTTCACTTTGAATAAATTCTACAGAATCAGGCAACGGGTCGCCAAAAGAAGAAGCCGCTATACTGCACGAGGGGACAGCATCGTAAATTTTAGATGTTACGCCCGGTATTGAGCACATTATTTCACCGCCGTGTGAAGTAAACGTAATGTCGCAGAGAGGGAGCGGGGCTTTCCCAAAAAGCTTTATAACGCTTTCCTTAAGAGCCCACAGCCGGAAAAAATCAAATTGAGCCAACTCGTCCGGCGCGCATACGCGGGCGGATAACCGCTGATCGATCGGGCGAATAAATTGTATGTCAGCGCCGACGTCATATTCTCCCAAAGCGCACAGAACGAAATTATCCGTATGGCTAAGCGAAAAAAATATATGCGGAGCGTCAGGGAAAAACGGCTTACCATCGCTTGATTTTTCAATATTCGGCATTCGAAGGCTGCCGTACATGTTAAAATAGGCGTAACGCAAAAGAGCGCGGACAAGCAAAGAACCGTTTTCGGAGCGCCGCGGCGAATAGAAAATACGCATAAAAGAACTCCCCCATAAACTTATAGATATCATAACGCTTAATTAAAATAAAAGCTACACATTTTTGTGTGTATGTGGTAAAATAAAAAAATAGAGATAATAGGGGTAGTGTCGGCAAATGTGAGGGAGTTTTTTTAAGGTAAAGAGAGGCGATTTAAAACATGAAAAAGGTCATCGGAATTTTTGCCATATGTCTGTTTGCGCTGACGCTTTCGGGCTGCGTGGCAATTTCGCCTATTGATGACATGTTCACACTGCCGCAGCTGCCAAATGAATATTTTGAGCTTCAGGAAGCGATAGAGGTGGAGCTTGATGCCGGCGCAGAATATTCAGCGCCGACTTCGGGCGCAAACCGTTCCGCTGTCCAATTCCTTGATATAGACGGAGACGGGGAAAAGGAGGCAGTTGCGTATTTCAAGGTCTACAATGATGATAAGCCGCTTAAAATATGTATTTTTGAGCGCGATTCGGAAGGCGTATATGCTAAAAGCATGGTAATAGAAAACGCGGGGACAAGCATCGAAAGTGTTTCGTATACCGATATGGATATGGACGGCATAAGCGAAGTGGTAGTCGGATGGCAAATAAGCGGCGAGCTAAAAATACTATATATATACTCGATAGAAGGTATGCAGACGGCACCGCTCGTCAGTACAGAATATACTACCTATACGTCGCATCAGCTCCATTCTGAAAACGGGACAGATATAGTCGTGATAAAAACAGCAGGCACTAACGAGACGGGAGAGGTCACTGCGTATTCCCTGGCACAGGACGGCGAGATCACAAGCGATACCGCGTATTTGTCCAAAGGTATAATAGCGCTGTCAAGAGTAAGAGCGAATTATTTGACCGACGGGAAACCGGCGATATATGTAGAAAGTACGACCGGCAATAATATAGTGACAGATATAATCACGTATAAAAGTGGGCATTTGGAGAATGTGACTCTTGATACAAATACGGGAGTCAGCGAAACGACGCTGCGGTCATACAGTGTATACAGCACGGATATAAACGCCGATGAGATAATCGAAGTGCCGAAGCCGGAGCTACTGCCGTCCCAGACAGAGACGACGACGGATTACTATATTTTAAAATGGTACACATATGATGAACGAGGAGCCAGGACGCTCACGTTCACGACATATCACAATTATTCCGATGGATGGTATATAAGACTGCCGGAGGAATGGGTCGGTAATATAAGCGTGCGAAGAGTTGACGGATATTCCGGTGAGCGCGTGATAGTTTTCTCGCTTTTAAAGGGCAACGGCGAATTTGAGGATTTTTTAAAGATATATACGCTTACGGGGAATAACCGATATGAAAAGGCCGGCCAGGAGGGCAGATTCATCATCCGTAATGACGACAGTACAAACGGAACGATATACGCGGGCGAGATACTGACGGAAACAGAGGATTTTGTGATACCGGTAAGCGTAGAAGATATACTGCTTAATTTTAAGATCATATACTCCGAGTGGATAACAGGAGAAATTTAAAAGGAGGGGCAGAGAGTGAAAAAAGTGCTTGTTTTGGAGGACGAAGCAAATATAAGGAGCTTTGTTGTTATAAATTTAAAGAGATCAGGGTATGAGCCGGTTGAGGCGTGTACGGGGGCTGAGGCGCTTGAAAAGCTGAAGGAGAATCCCGATATAAAAGTAGCTCTGCTTGACGTTATGCTTCCTGATACAGACGGGTTTGAGGTATGCCGGCAGATAAGGGCTTCCGATAATAAAGAGATGGGGATAATCATGCTCACGGCAAGGTCGCAGGAGATGGACAAGGTAATGGGGCTTATGACCGGAGCTGACGATTATGTCACAAAACCTTTTTCACCGACGGAACTGACGGCAAGGATAGATGCGCTGTGCCGCCGGCTGGGAGACGGCGATGATAATTCTGAAGAGATAATACAAGGACCGTTCAAGTTAAATCTGCGTAATAGAACGCTTGAAAAGAACGGAGAGAGAGTGAAGCTGACTCAGGTCGAGTATTCAATAATGAAAAAGTTCATGGAAAATCCGGGCAAAGCGTTGTCAAGGGAGAATATCCTGTCAACAGTGTGGGGGAAGAATTATTATGGGGATCTAAAGATCGTGGACGTCAATATAAGGCGGCTTAGAATAAAAATCGAGGCAGATCCGACAAATCCGGAGTATATAACGACGGTCTGGGGCTACGGATATAAGTGGGGACTGTGATCTGAAGCAAAAATGCGGCGATAGAAAGGAGATGAGGACAAATAAAAGAGAAATTTATGCAAGCATGGGAAAAGATCAAGCAGGCATGGAAAGCGCTTCCCGAATTTAGAATCCATAAATACGGCATAACGCGCAGGTGGATGATAAATAATGTCCTCATAGTGTTCCTTTTTGTCCTGATAGCGATAGCTGCGATATCTTTTTCGATAGGAAACTACTATTATTCCGGCATGAGTACGGCGCTTGAGACGAAGGCAAACACGGCGACGGACTTTTTCTCAAACTATATAACGCGCACCTACGCAGAGTATTATAACAGCGCGTACAGGTATGTCGAGAGCTTTAACGAGAAAAATACGATCGAGCTGCAGTTTGTAAATCTGAACGGAGTTATAATAATATCTTCATATGGGCAGGCGTCGGGTATGAGCCCGGGAACGCCCGATATCTCGCAGGCGATAGAGACAAGAGAAATAAGCATGTGGATGGGGAACGACCCGAATACACAGGAGCGTATTTTATGCGTGTCAGCGCCGCTGATTTTTACAAATGGACAGGTAATAGGCATTATGCGGTATGTGACGAGCCTGCGTGAGGTCGACAGCACCATTATGTGGGACGCGCTGATAATAGCGGCTATCGGTATTGTGATAATGCTTCTTATACTTATGACAAATATGTATTTTATCCGCTCGGTAGTAGAGCCGGTAAATGAGATAACAAAGGCGGTCGGCAGGATAGCTGAGGGGAGCTTTGGGTTACAGATAGATAAAAAATATACGGATGAGATAGGCACGATGGTCGATTCGATCAATGCGCTGTCGATGAAAATGAGCCAGTACGAAAAGACACAGACGGAATTTGTGTCGTCTGTATCTCATGAGCTGAGAACGCCGCTCACAGCGATCACGGGATGGGCTGAAACGCTTGAGTACGGCGAAAATCTCGATCCGGACAGCCGAAGAGGTATAGAGATAATACTTAAGGAATCGCGAAGGCTTACAAAGATGGTGGAGGAGCTTTTGGAGTTTACGAGGATGCAGGACGGACGCTTTACGCTGAATGTGGAACAGATAGACGTCGAAGCGGAGCTTGAGGACTCCATATTCACCTACAGGGAGCTGCTGAAGCAGGACGAGATAGAGCTGGAGTACGAGCCGTATATGGACGAGCTTCCGCTCGTAAACGGAGACCCGGCGCGCCTTCGTCAGGTGTTTTTGAACCTTTTGGACAACGCGGCGAAATATGCGCGCGACGGTAAAAAAATAATAGTCAGCATCACGTGCGACGAAAAGTATGTGATCATCAGTATAAGGGATTTCGGCTCGGGCATACCTGAGGATGAAATAGACCTTGTGAAGAATAAATTTTATAAAGGAAGCAATTCAAAGGAGAGAGGAAGCGGCATAGGGCTTGCCGTGTGCGACGAGATAGTGAGATATCACGGCGGAGAGCTGATACTCGAAAACGCCGAAGGCGGCGGGCTTTTGGCGAAGATAATGCTTCCGATAGGAGACGTGGGGTGAGAATCGCTTGAGTAAAAAAGATGAAGAAGTAAAATTCCGTACCTCGATAGGCGGGCAGGCGCTTATAGAGGGCATACTGATGCGCGGACCAAAAAAGCAGGCAGTGGTGATCCGCACAAAGGATGGCATGACCGAAAAGACGGAGGAACTTACGCTGATAAAGGACAAATATCCGCTTTTGGGGCTTCCGATCATACGGGGTACGGTAAATTTTTTAGATACGATGGTAAAGGGCGTAAAAGCTCTTATGTATTCGGCAGAGTTTTTCGCGGATGATGAGGACGAGCCAGAAGAGGAGTCGAAGACCGATAAGTGGATACGCGAGCATTTCAGTGAGAAAACGGCTGAAAAGATCATAATATGGGTAGCCGTGGCATTTGGGATAGGGCTGTCGGTGCTGCTTTTCATGCTGCTTCCTACAGTTATAGCGGGACTGTTCAGCGGCGTCGTAAAGAGCAATATACTGCGAAATTTGATCGAAGGCGCTTTGAGGATCGCGATATTCATGATATATATGATATCTGCCTCCCAGATGAAGGATATAAAACGTGTGTGGAGATACCACGGGGCGGAGCATAAGACGATATTCTGCTACGAAAAAGGGCTGGAGCTCACAGTGGAAAACGCGCGGAAACAGCCTCGTCATCATCCGCGGTGCGGAACAAGCTTTATGTTTATAGTTATGATAATAAGCATACTCGTTTTCGCCGTGGTAAGATGGTCGAATGTGTTCGTCAGGATGGGGATGCGGCTGCTTCTGCTGCCCATCGTCGTCGGTATAAGTTATGAAATAATAAAGCTCGCCGGCAGGTACGACAACTGGCTTACAAGAGCGGTGTCGGCTCCGGGGAAAGCCATGCAGAATTTCACAACTGCCGAGCCGGACGATTCAATGCTCGAGGTGGCAATAAAGGCGCTGAAGCTCGTACTGCCCGAGGAAGAGGGGAGCGACAGGTGGTAAACTGAAAGAAAAGGCGGCTTTGGGATGAAGACGTATAACGATATATTTTTGGAGACGCGAAAACGGCTTAAAAATGAAGGAATAGCGGCATACAGCCTTGAGGCGCGACTGCTTCTGCTGGCGGCGACAGGAAAGAGCAAAGAGGAATATGCGCGCGATATGCGGCTTTATGCACCTGACGAGCTTGAGGTCAGGCTCGAAGAGATGTTAAGGCGCCGCATAGCGGGCGAGCCTGTGGCATATATCACCGGCGAGTGGGAGTTTTACGGGCTTCCGCTCAACATAACGCCGGATGTGCTCGTGCCGCGCGTAGATACAGAGGTGCTGGCGGAAAAAGCGATAGAGGAGCTGAATACGCGGGCATCGGGAGCAAGAGTACTGGATCTGTGCTGCGGAAGCGGCTGCATAGGGATAGCAATAGCCGCAAATTCAGGAGGATGCCGCGTCGTGCTGGCTGATAATTCCGCGAAAGCGCTGAATGTGTGCAGAAGCAATCTAATACGTAATAATGTAACGCGCCTCGCCGCGTGCATAGAGGCGGACGCGCTGGAAACGCCGCCGATGCTCATAGGCAAATTCGATATGATAGTCAGTAATCCGCCGTATATACCGACGAAAGATCTTAAAGAACTCGACGCGTCGGTGCGCGATTACGAGCCTGTGACGGCGCTTGACGGCGGCAGGGACGGATATGCTTTTTACCGCCGTATAATACCTGAGTGGAAGACCGTTTTAAAAGCCGGGGGATGCATGATGCTTGAATGCGGCGCAGGGCAGGCTGATTATGTCGTTAAGTTTATGGAAAAGAACGGATATGAAAATATCGAGACATATAAAGATACATTGGGAATAGACAGAGTAGTAAAAGGAATCAAAATTACGGAGGAAGAATAAATGGCAAAAAAGACTACGGGCGTAGAGCCGGCACAGAGAGCGGAGGATAAGAAGAAAGCGCTGGAAACAGCGATATCGCAGATAGAGAAAAATTACGGCAAGGGTACGATAATGCGCCTCGGCGACAACTTACAGGTAAATGTAGAGGCGATACCGACGGGGTCGATAGCGCTTGACCTTGCGCTGGGTATCGGCGGCGTACCGAAGGGCAGGATAATTGAGATATACGGTCCCGAATCCTCCGGCAAGACGACGCTTGCGCTGCATATCGTGGCGTCGGCTCAGAAGAGAGGCGGCGAGGTCGCGTATATCGACGCGGAGCACGCGCTTGAGCCTGCGTATGCAAGAGCGCTTGGCGTAGATATTGACAACATGCTCATTTCGCAGCCGGATACGGGCGAAGATGCGCTCGCCATAACAGAGACGCTGGTGCGCTCCGGCGCGGTCGACGTGGTAGTAGTCGACTCGGTCGCGGCGCTCGTGCCGCGCAGCGAGATAGAGGGCGAGATGGGCGATTCAAGCGTTGGCGTCGTGGCAAGGCTCATGTCGCAGGCGCTTCGCAAGCTTGCGGGATCGATATCGAAAACGCAGTGCATAGTTATATTTATAAATCAGCTCCGTGAGAAGATCGGCGTGATGTACGGCAATCCGGAGACGACGCCGGGCGGACGCGCGCTCAAGTTTTTTGCAAGCGTGCGTATAGACGTAAGGCGTATAGAAACGCTTAAAAACGGCTCAGAAATGGTCGGCAGCCGCACAAGGGCGAAAATAGTCAAAAACAAGGTCGCGCCCCCGTTTAAAGAGGCGGAGTTCGATATCATGTACGGCGAGGGTATATCAAGAATAGGCGAGATAATAGACCTCGGGGTAAAGCTCGACCTTATCGAAAAAGGCGGCGCGTGGTATACGCTGGGAGATCAGCGCTTCCAGGGTCGAGACAACGTGAAAAAATATCTGACCGAGCATCCGGAAGTGGCGGACGAGCTTGAAGCACGCATACGGCGCGACGCTGTAAAGCTGCTGACGCCGCAGGCAAAGGCTGCGGCACGGGCAGCCGGTCGCGCGGTGGACGTTTCGGCAGATGATTTTGAGGACTGATAAGGTATGAAAAACGTACTGTCCGGGATATAAAGGCAGGCTCCTATGAAAATTACAAAAATGACCCAGTCAAAGCACGTATCCGATCGCTGGTATGTGCAGCTTGAGGACGGCAGCCGGATACAGGTAGGTCTCGGCATGATAGCGGAATACAGCCTGTATACCGGAAGAGAGCTTGCAGAGACTGAACTGGACGAGCTCCGTCAAAGCGCGGGAAAAAATGAGATAAAAGCGCGCGCCCTTAGGATACTGGGTGCGCGTTCCATGTCCGGAAAAGAGATGTTCGATAAACTTGTCCAAAAGGGCGCTGACGAGCATTCGGCAGCAGAGACTGTCGCGTGGCTCGTGGGACTCGGCTATATAAACGACCGCGAATACGCTGGAATGGTAGTGCGTCATTACGCGGCGAAGGGGTACGGCGCGCGAAGGGTAAGAGACGAGCTGCGCCGCCGCGGGATAGAACGCGAAATACAAGACGAAGCAATGGCGGCTATGCCGGATACGGATAGCGCTGTTGACACGCTTTTGGCAAAAAAGCTCGGAGGGAGAGCGCCGGATAGAAAAGATATCAAGAAAGCTGCCGATATGCTGCTGCGCCGCGGATTCTCGTGGGACGAGATAAACGGGGCGCTGCGCCGGTACGAATATGAAGCGGAGGAAGAATAAATGGCTTACAAGGTAGCGCTTATATCGCTCGGCTGCGCTAAAAATCTGATAAACAGCGAGCAGATGCTGCGGCTCATAGCGGACGCGGGATATGAGATAACGGGCTCGGCTGAAGAGGCTGACGCCGTGGTGCTCAATACGTGCGGATTTATAGAGAGCGCTAAAATGGAGGCAATAGACAATATACTGTATCTCGGCGGTCTGAAATCGAGCGGATCCCTTAAAAAGCTGATCGTAGCCGGCTGCTTTTCACAGCGGTATAAGGATAAGCTGTTTGAAGAAATGCCTGAGATCGACGCGCTTGTCGGGACGGGCAGCTTCGGCGAGATAGTGCGGGTGCTGGAAGAAAGTATGGAAGGCGATAAGAAGGTCAGTACATACGGCGATATAAACGCGCCTGTCGAGGAGACCGGAAGAGTTATTTCTACAGGGACAGGTTTTGCATATATAAAAATAGCCGAGGGGTGCGACAACTGCTGCGGCTACTGCGTTATCCCGTCGCTCCGCGGTAAATTCAGAAGCCGCCCGATGGAGAATATAATCGAAGAGGCAGAAGCCCTCGCCGATATGGGCATACAGGAGCTTATCGTCGTTGCGCAGGATATAACGCGCTACGGAACAGATAATTACGGCAAAAGGATGCTCTCCGAGCTTCTCAGAGAACTGTGTAAAATAGAGGGGATAGAGTGGATAAGGCTGCACTATCTCTATCCTGAAGAGATAGACGAAGAGCTTATAAGAACGATAGCTGAAAATGACAAGATACTAAAATATCTCGATATACCGATACAGCATATAAATAACGATATACTGAAAAAAATGAACCGTCGCGGCACGGGCGGCGAGATACGCGCGCTTTTTAAAAAGCTGAGGCGCGATATACCTGGCGTAGTGCTGAGGACGAGTATAATAACAGGTCTCCCGGGAGAGGGTGAGGCCGAGTTTGAAGAGCTGTGCAATTTTTTGCGCAATGCGCGGATAGAGCGCGCCGGCGTGTTCCCGCTGTCACCGGAGGAGGGTACTTTAGCCGCAAAGCTTGAACATCCCGACTCGGAGACGGCGGCGCGCAGGGCGGAGCTTCTCATGCAGATACAGGATGAGATCATAAGAGAGTTTAGCGCCAAGCGTATAGGCTCGAAAGAGGTCGTGATGTGCGACGGATTTGACGAAGAGATGCAGTGCTGGCACGGCAGAAGCTATGCAGAATCCCCTGATGTTGACGGGTGCATATGGCTGCTCGGCGAAGGGTATGAAGAAGGGCAGATGTACGAGGTGATAATAACAAAAGAGATAGATGGAGAGCTTATAGCAGAACCTGCGGAATAAGCACTTGACACAAATACAGGCTCATGATAGTATAATAAAGTAAATGAAAATGTATCCGCGTTGAACGGGAAGAGTAGCGCCAAAAAAGCGTATCAGAGAGGTCTTGCCAAAGGCTGAAAGCGGGACTTGCGTTTTGCGATGTGAAGTGCGCCCGGGAGCGGGACGTCGGGAAATAGGCGTCCGTAAGGCTGCGTTAAAGCCAGGTCTGCTGTTGGGCGGATGAGTGATAAATAAGAGTGGAACCGCGAATGTATTCGCCTCTTGTGCCGAACCGGTATAAGAGGCGTTTTTATTTTTCCGCTTTTTCAAATCAGCTCCGAAAACCGAAATACAGTGGCAAAAATAAAAGAATGGGAGTATAATATATGTTTAGTAATTTGCGGGAAACGATAAATGCGTATAAGGCGAGAGATCCGGCAGCGCGGTCGAGTATAGAGGTGTTTCTGCTATACTCGGGAATACATGCATTGCTGTATCACAGACTTGCACATTGGCTGCATACGCACAGGATGTTTTTCTTAGCCAGAGCGGTGTCGCAATGGTCACGCTTTTGGACGGGGATAGAAATACATCCCGGCGCGCAGATAGGAAGACGCTTTGTAATAGACCATGGCATGGGTATAGTCATAGGAGAAACGGCTGAGATCGGTGACGACGTGTTGCTCTATCAGGGCGTAACGCTCGGCGGCACGGGTAAGGACAAGGGCAAGCGCCATCCTACGATAGGCAATAACGTCATGGTGGGCTCCGGCGCTAAGGTGCTCGGTCCGTTTAAGGTGGGAGACAACGCGCGCATAGCGGCAAACGCCGTAGTGTTAAAGGAGATACCGGAGGACAGTACGGCTGTCGGCGTCCCGGCAAGAGTCGTCCGAGTGGCGGGCGAGCGTGTCGATCACACGTCGGAGGTCGATCAGATCCATATACCGGACCCGGTCGCGGTAGAGCTGGCAGCACTGCGGCATGAGCTGGAGCTGCTTGAAAAGCTCGTGGAAAAAGATACGAAAATCGACCAAGTAATAGAGGACGATGCGCAGGAGAAAGAGCTGAAAGAAGAGCTTAAAGATATCATAGGGTAAAATGCGGCAAGAAGATAAAACAGCCGGAATTCTACGAAAGGAATGTAAATAAAAATGAAGCTGTTCAATACAATGACGATGCAAAAGGAAGAGTTTGTCCCCATAGAAGAAGGCAAAGTAAAAATGTACGCCTGCGGACCGACGGTGTATAATTATATACATGTCGGCAACGCGAGACCGATAATAATGTTCGACGTGCTGCGCCGCTATTTCGAGTACCGCGGATACGACGTCACGTTTGTCCAAAATTTTACAGATGTAGACGATAAAATCATAAACAGGGCCAACGAAGAGGGTATAACGAGCGAGGAAGTCGCCGAAAAATATATTAAGGAGTATTTTACCGATGCGAAAGGTCTCGGCGTGAGAGCGGCTACCGTACACCCAAAGGCAACTGAGAATATAGATGAAATAATAAAAATAGTGTCGGCTCTCATCGAAAAGGGTTACGCGTATGAGATAAACGGGGACGTATATTATAGGACGCTGAAGTTTAAAGATTACGGAAAGCTGTCCCACCAGCCGCTGGAGGATTTGAAAGCCGGCGCGAGGATCGACGTCGCGGATATAAAGGAAAACCCGATGGATTTTGCTCTCTGGAAAGCGGCAAAACCCGGCGAGCCTGCATGGGATTCGCCGTGGGGCAAGGGCAGACCGGGATGGCATATAGAGTGCTCGGCTATGTCGAACAGATATCTCGGCAAGACGATAGATATCCACTGCGGCGGTCAGGACCTTGCATTCCCGCACCATGAAAACGAGATAGCCCAGTCAGAGGCGGCAAACGGCTGCAAATTCGTAAATTACTGGGTACACAACGGGTTTATCAGCATAGATAATAAGAAGATGTCGAAATCGCTCGGCAATTTCTTCACAGTGCGCGAGGCAGCGGAGAAATACGGTTATGAGACTATCAGGATGTTCATGCTGATGAGCCATTACAGAAGCCCGCTCAACTATTCGCCGGATATACTTGAGCAGGCTAAAAACGCGCTTGAACGCATCAAGACGGCGCGTGAGAACGCGGCGTTCATAGCGGAAAACGGAGTCGACGGCGACATGACGGCGGAACAGTGTGAAAAGGTAAACGCTCTTCCGACATACCGCGAACGGTTTATAGAGGCGATGGATGACGATTTCAACACAGCCGACGGCATCGCTGTGATATTTGAGCTCGTCCGCGATATGAATACGGCGCTTGTTGCGCAGAATGCCCCTACAAAAGAGCTCGCAAAGGCGTATCTCGCAATATTCGACGAACTTACGGACGTTCTCGGTATACTTTATGATTCAGGTGAAGAGGACATGGATTTTGCCAAAGAGGTGGAGGCACTTATAGAAGCGCGTCAAAATGCGCGAAAAGAGAAAAACTGGGCGGAGGCGGACCATATCCGCGACCAGCTCAAGGATATGGGAGTCACGCTTCAGGATACGCCGCAGGGCGTGAAATGGAAAAAGGCGTGAGCGATTTTCCATGACGATAAGCTATCCGCGCCTAAACCGGCGCGGATAAGAAAATTTATAAAAACAGCGTCAAAGAAAAGCAAAAAATATCGCAGTTGTGAAGGAGGCGGCTTCCTGTGAAGCTTATGATTATAGACGGCAACAGCATAGTTAACAGGGCATTTTACGGGGTGCGCCCTCTTTCAACGCACGACGGCACGCCGACGAATGCGGTGTATGGCTTTTTAAATATAATGCTGAAACTTTTGGGCGAAGAAGATCCGGATGCGCTGTGCGTGGCGTTTGACCTTAAAGACCCCACCTTCCGGCACGAGAAGTACGACGGATATAAGGCGCAGCGTAAAGCCATGCCGGACGAGCTTGCATTACAGATGCCGATACTAAAAGAGGTGCTCGACGCGATGAATATCCCGCGCTATGAGCTCGCCGGGTACGAGGCGGATGATCTCATCGGCACCGCGGCAAGAATAACGGGCGAAAAGGGACACACAAGCGTTGTCGTCACCGGCGATAAGGACAGTTTCCAGCTCATATCTGAGACGACGAGCGTAAAGCACGTCAAATCCCGCATGGGGCAGACCGAGACAAAGCTGTACGATACAGCCGCGTTTATGGAGGAGTACGGCTTTGAGCCGGTAAAGATAATCGACCTCAAGGCGCTCATGGGAGACAGCTCCGATAATATCCCCGGCGTCGCCGGAATAGGAGAAAAGACCGCGATGGATCTTATCCGGCGTTTCGGCACGGTGGAAAATATATATGAAAATATAGACACGCTCGATATAAAAGACTCGGTGCGCCGCAAGCTCGCCGCCGGAAGGGAAGCGGCTGAGATGTCGTACGACCTTGCGAGAATACGGTGCGACGCGCCTATCGATTTTTCGCCGGAGGCGAATATAAGACAGCCGGTAGATAACGACGCGTTGTATAGACTGTTTAAAAAACTGGAATTTACGCGGCTGATGGAACGCTTTAACGTAACAAAACCGGCAAAAGAGGACGAGGCAGACAGCCTCCGGTTGCCTGAGTATAAAAAAATACGGATAAAAACGGAAAAAGAGTTAAACGACATAGTAGGCAGCCTTAAAAGCGCCGGTGCCGCCGCATTTTACTGCGACAATGATTTTGAAGAACTCGCCTTTGCCGCAGATGCTGCCGTGTACCTTGTAAGGCACAGCGATTATGACGGCGATTGGACTGCGGCGCTCGATCTCTTGTTCGGCTCAGAGATAAAAAAAGCCGGGCATAACATAAAAGACATGATGCGCCGGCTTATGGAGCGAGGTATCGACTGTGAAAACTGGGTCTCCGATACAGCGATCGCTGCCTATCTGCTCGACCCCACGGCGAACTCCTATGGAATCGAGCGGCTTGCCGGAGCATATTGTGGATACGACATAGGAAAGGAAGATCAAAATACGCAGCTTTCGCTGCTTGAAGAGCATGACGTCATGCAGCCGCTTGCCGAGCGGGCTGAGGCTATAGCTTCGCTTGTACCCGCACTTGAAAAAAAGCTTGTGGAAAACGGACTCGATACCGTGTATAGGACGATAGAACTGCCGCTGTGCAGTGTGCTTGCCTGTATGGAGCTAGAGGGCTTTTTGATAGATAGAGAGGAACTGAAGAGATACGGCGATATGCTGTCAGGTGGGATAGACGCGCTGACGAGCGAGATATATGAGCTTGCCGGCGAGGAGTTTAATATAAATTCTCCGAAGCAGCTTGGCGAGATACTCTTTGAAAAGCTCATGCTGCCCGCGCCTAAAAAGACTAAAACGGGGTGGTCTACACGCGCAGAGGTGCTGGAAAAGCTTTTCGGCAAGCATCCTATAATAGAAAAGATACTGGATTACAGACAGCTTACAAAGCTAAAATCGACATATGCCGACGGGCTCTTAAAAGTCATAGCACCGGACGGCAGGATACACACGAAATTCCAGATGACCGTCACGGCAACGGGCAGACTATCGTCGATAGAGCCAAACCTGCAAAACATACCTGTCCGCCGCGCGCTTGGTGGTGAGATAAGGAAGATGTTCACGGCGGGAGACGGAAACGTGCTTGTCGATGCCGATTACAGCCAGATAGAGCTGCGCTTGCTCGCGCATATATCAAACGACGAGACGATGCGCGATGCGTTTATGTCAGGAGAGGACGTACACGCCGTAACGGCGTCGCAGGTGTTTGGTGTGCCGCTTGGTGAGGTGACGCCGCTTCAGAGAAGCCGTGCAAAAGCTGTAAACTTCGGGATAGTATACGGGATATCGGCATTTTCCCTCGCACAGGATATAAAGGTCCCCGTCGCGGAGGCAAAAAGATACATGGAAAGCTATCTTTCAAAATATCACGGCGTGCGCGATTATATGGAACGAGTCATAAAAGAGGCAAAGGAAAAGGGATATGTAGAGACTTTGTACGGAAGAAAACGCTACCTGCCGGAGCTTAAATCGTCAAATTATAATACGCGTTCATTCGGCGAGCGAGTAGCTCTGAATATGCCGATACAGGGCACGGCGGCTGATATAATGAAGATTGCCATGATAAATGCTCATAAACGGCTTAAAGCCGAGTGCCCGCGGGCGAAGCTGCTTTTGCAGGTGCACGACGAGCTTTTGGTCGAATGCCCGGAGGAGGATGCAGAAGCTGTTTCTATCATCCTGAAAGAGGAGATGGAAAACGCCGCGTCGCTTACCGTGCCGCTCACGGCGGAGACTGGCATGGGTAAAAACTGGTATGAGGCGAAATAGGATGAGGATAAAAAAAGCGTCTAAAGAGCGCCTTGACGCAGTGCTTGAAATAGAAAAGAGCTCGTTTTCCGCTCCGTGGTCAAGGGAGAGCTTCAAAGGAGAACTTGCGGCAGCAGAGTCGCATTTTACGGTAAGCGAAGATGAAAACGGCGAAATAACAGGCTTTTGTGTTATGCGTGTGTTCGGGGATGAGGCAGAGTTGTTCAATATAGCCGTCTCACCTGAACGGAGAAACGCGCACATAGGGGAGACGCTGCTGACAGAAGCGCTGGAATATGCAAAATCGAAAAAGGTGTCGGCAGTGTTTTTAGAGGTGCGGGAAAGTAACACGGCAGCGCGAAAGCTATACGAAAAGAAGGGCTTTAGAAGTATCGGCGTTCGGCGCGGATATTATGATTTCCCGACCGAGGATGCGGTGCTGATGATATGTGAGCCGGAGGGATAGAGGATGAAAATACTTGCAATAGAGAGCTCATGTGATGAAACTGCAGCCGCCGTAGTGGAAGACGGCAGAAAGGTGCTCTCCAACGAGGTACTGTCGCAGGCAGATATGCACGCACTGTACGGCGGAGTAGTACCGGAGATAGCGTCAAGAAACCATATAAAGGTGATAAGCCGGCTTGCGACGTCAGCCGTGGAAAAAGCGGGTATGACGAAAAAAGAGGTGGACGCGGTAGCGGTAACGTACGCCCCGGGTCTTATCGGCGCGCTGCTCGTCGGCGTAAATTTTGCAAAAGGCGCGGCTTTGGCGCTTGATGTGCCGCTTATCCCCGTGCACCATGTCAGGGGACATATAGCGGCAAATTATATAGCGTATCCAGATCTTGAGCCGCCGTTTCTCTGCCTTGCGATATCCGGCGGCAATACTATAATAGTTGATGTGCGCGGCTATACGGATATGAGCATAATCGGCGCGACGCACGACGACGCCGCCGGCGAATGCTTCGATAAAGCTGCAAGAGTGCTGGGACTGCCATATCCCGGCGGCGGACCAATGGACAAGCTCGCCCAGGAGGGCAACGATAAGGCATATGCCCTGCCGCGCGCTAAGATAGACGGGCATCCGTATGACATGTCGTTTTCAGGGCTCAAAACTGCCGTCGTGAATATAGTGCATAACGCGGAGCAGCGTGGGATAGAACTCGACAGAGCCGGACTTGCGGCGTCATTTGCCGCGGCGGTGAGCGATACGCTAGTGCCGCGTACGATGAGCGCTTTAAGCGAACTGGGATATGAAAGGCTTGTCGTGGCGGGTGGCGTGGCGGCAAATTCAAGGATAAGGAGCGACTTTGAAAAAGCGTGCGCACGGGAGAAAAAGGAACTGTTTATCCCACCGCTTTCACTTTGCGGGGATAATGCCGCGATGATAGGCGCGCAGGGGTATTACGAATATCTGCGCGGAGCGAGAGGCGGCAGCGACTTGAATGCATATGCTACGATGGAAATAGATAAGGTACTTATATAGTTGTATGAAGCGACCGGGTTATATAACCTGGTCGCTTTTTGAAGTGAGATGCAATTTGATAAAAATGCTTTTCTTGCAGATTTTGAAAAACGCGCAAAAGCAAAGGTAAAATAAAGTATTATGTAATCTTGACAGCGCGGGGAATATGCACATGTTTTGGAAAATAAAGTGTGTAAATCAAAGATATGATTTTCAATACACTTGGTAAATACGGGGAAAGTGTATGTGGAAAACTCTGTGGGAAATGTGGATAACTATTTGTAAAGAAAAAACATATCAATATTACGTAAACTGAATTTGGGTTATTTTAAAAGTGCGAAAAAATGAAAACGTACGGATTTTTGCGTCTAAAAGAGATAATGGAAAACAAAAACGGAAGCTAAAAAGTTTTTATAAAGCGGCAAAAAGAAATTTGCGCTGCAAAAAAATTGCATTATACATTTTGTAATCACAAAAACAAGGCGAAAAAGGAAAAAATCCTTTTTTATGTTTGACTTTGTATTGTGATTGCGGTATAATGCTTGCTGTGATTGCAATGTATTAAATATAGTGTGCTGGTGTAGCTCAGTCGGTAGAGCAGCTGATTCGTAATCAGCAGGTCAGGTGTTCAAGTCACCCCACCAGCTCCAAAAAAGACACGTTTTCTTAAACGTGTCTTTTTTTGTGTTTGCTACATAGCCCTCATTTAATGTTGCGCTTGCGCTTTATTGACGCGCTGTGCAGCTATATTCGTGCTTTTTAGAAATAATTACCACCTACTATCTACAAATTCGCACTTCTTTACATTTTTTGTAACCTTTCCACGCCGGGTTTTTAACATGCTAAATCGCGATTCGGGAAAAATACACCCATTTTTATGGCGCTAAATACAAAAGCGGGGAAATTCCGACACTTGCGGGAAAATTTATTGTTTCAAAAACTGCTCTGTTATGATAGAATAAAAAAGAATATGTTAAAATAGAAAAAATAATCAGAGATATCGCTGGCGGATAAATGCCGACACATACAAAAACGGCGGAAAATCCGACGCGTCAGAGCGCCCGTTAGAAAGAAGGATTTATAGGAGAGGTATGGCTTTATGAATATAACGCATCTTAAATACGCTGTTGAAATCGCAAAAGTCGGCTCTATAAACAAGGCTTCTGAAATATTGATGATGGGGCAGCCTAATCTAAGCCGTGCAATAAAGGATCTTGAGGCATCGCTGGGCATTACAATATTTGACAGAACGGCAAAGGGCATGTTTGTCACGCCGGAGGGAGAAGTTTTCCTCCAATATGCGAAAAAGATATTGCAGCAGATCGACGAAGTGGAGTCGATCTATAAAAAAGGATTTCCCAAAAAACAGAGATTTTCAATCTCCGTGCCGCGTGCAAGCTATATTTCAGATGCGTTTGCAAATTTCTCAAAGCGGGTGGAGAAAGAGCGTCCGTCAGAGTTGCTTTACATGGAGACCAATTCGGTCCAGGCGATGAACAACATCCTTCACTCCGACTATAAGCTGGGCGTGATTCGCTATGCGGAAAATTATGATAAGTATTTTAAGGGAGAGCTTGAGGAAAAAGGACTGAGCTACGAAACGGTAGTGGAATTTCGATATGTGCTGCTTATGCACAGGGAGCATCCTCTGGCGCAAAAAGAAAAAATATGCTTTGAGGATCTGCGCCCGTTTACAGAGATTGCCCACGCCGATCCGTCAGTTCCGTCGCTTCCGATCTCATCAGTAAAAAAAGAGGAGCTGACAGACGATATAAAGCACAGGATATTTGTGTTTGAGCGCGGGGCGCAGTTCGATCTGTTGTGCGAAAATCGCGAGACCTTTATGCGTGTATCTCCAATACCGGAAAGACTGCTTTCGTGTTACGACCTCGTGCAGCGTGAATTGAGCGATAATAAAAAGGTATATAAAGACGTGCTGATATACAGAAAGGATTACAACCTTAGTAACCTTGACAAGCTTTTTGTGGAAGAACTTTATAATTCGAAAAACCGTATTTTTAAATGAAAATAAGGAAGTATTTAAAGAAAAAAGTAGATAAAAAACGACATTGCCTTCCTAAAAGCGTAGTACTGCTTGGCACGGGGATATAGAGATTAGGGGTATATCGATAAACATAATACCGATATGCTTATCTTATAATTCCAAGATAGCTGAAACAGAGTTAAAATATCGAAGAATAATAATATGCAAAAAGCTGCTTGGAGTGATATTTATGAAACTAAATACTGTTTCAAGGGCGACGGTGGGGAGACTCCCGCATTACCTGAGTTATTTGAGGTCCTTGCCCAAAGACGCGGACAGCAATATTTCAGCGACTGCAATAGCAAAAGCACTGGGATACGGAGAGGTTCAGGTGCGCAAGGATTTGAGCGCAGCCAGCGGCGCGGGCAGACCTAAAACAGGATACATAGTAAGCGAATTGATAGACAAGCTGGAAACTTATCTTGGGCAGAAGAATAAGCGTACAGCAGTGATTATAGGAGCGGGAAAATTAGGGAAAGCGCTGCTGGAGTATGATGGGTTTTCGGAATACGGACTTGAAATACCAGCGGCGTTTGATAATGACGCGGAGAAAGTTGGCGTTACAGACAGCGGTAAACAGATATTCATGCTCAACAAGCTGGATATGTACTGTAAAGAAGTGGATGTAAAGATCGGTATAATCGCAGTACCTGCAAAATCGGCGCAGTCGATATGCGATCTTTTGGTAAAAAACAATATTTCGGCAATCTGGAATTTTGCACCTACAAAAGTAGTCGCTCCAAAAAGAGTGATAGTGGAAAATGAAAATCTTGCGCTCTCTCTTGCCGTTTTATCTATGAACTTAAACTGTCGGGAGGCGTCTTGACGCAAAAAGAAGAAGGAAAAACAAACTTTGCGGAAAAGCGCTTGATCAAGTGCGCGGCAAATGTGATTTAAAAGCAAAATCTATGTTAATCAAAAAGGATAAGATATTCAAATATAATAGATAAGGAGAGAAACCAATGCAGAAAACACCGAATTTTGAAGAAATCGATGCGATCATCGATAAGGTCGGGTGCGATGAAAGGAATACCATCACAATCCTTCAGGAAGTTCAGGAGCGGTATCACTATTTGCCACGCGAGTTGTTTGACCATATAGCGAGCAGATTGAATGTGAGCTCGGCGAGGCTGTACAGCGTAGCGACGTTTTACGAGAATTTTTCACTTGAAAAGAAAGGCAAATTCATAATAAAGGTGTGCGATGGGACAGCTTGTCATGTCAGAAAATCCATCCCGATATTGGACAGATTAAGAAGCGATCTTGGTCTTTCTGAAGAAAAGAAGACGACGGACGATCTGTGCTTTACTGTAGAAACTGTTTCATGTCTCGGCGCTTGCGGGCTTGCGCCTGTAATGACTGTGAACGACAAGGTTTACCCGAAGATGACGCCGGACAAGGCGTCCGAGCTTTTGAAAGAACTTAGGGAGGAATGCTGACATGTTAAAGAACAGAAAAGAGCTTGCCGAGCTTAGAAAAATATACAAAGCTTCGGCAGCGGCGCAGGAGAGGCAGATACTTATATGTGCCGGAACGGGATGCGTTTCAAGCGGCTCACTGCAAATATTTGACAAACTAAAAGAGCTTATCGAGAAAAAAGGAATAAAATGTTCGGTAGAGCTGCAAAAAGAACCGCATAGCGATGAGATAGCCATGAAGAAGAGCGGCTGCCACGGTTTCTGTGAAATGGGTCCGCTCGTTCGTATCGAGCCTGAGGGATATCTTTATACAAAGGTCACGCTTGACGACTGCGAAGAAATAGTTGAAAAGACTATACTTAAGGGCGAGCATATCGAGCGCCTTGCTTTCCAGAAAAACGGCGTGGTGTATAAGGAAGAAAATGAGATCCCCTTCTATAAAAAGCAGACGCGTCTCGTTCTTGAGCATTGCGGGAATATAGACGCGCTTTCCATAAACGAATATCTGGGTATGGATGGGTACTCAGCGTTTGAAAAAGCCCTGTTTGATATGAGCGCCGATGAGATAATCGAGGAGATAAGCAATTCAAATCTTCGCGGCAGAGGCGGCGGCGGATTCCCGGCAGGTCGCAAATGGTCGCAGGTGAAACGTCAGAACGCAGAGCAGAAATATATCGTCTGTAACGGCGACGAGGGCGACCCCGGCGCGTTTATGGACAGAAGCATAATGGAAGGCGACCCCCACCGTATGCTGGAGGGCATGATGATCGCCGGACTTGCATGCGGAGCGAGCGAGGGTTATATTTACGTAAGAGCGGAGTATCCTCTCGCCGTATCAAGACTTGAAGCGGCGATAGCGCAGGCGAAAGAGCTTGGGTTGCTTGGTAAGAATATCCTTGGCAGCGGATTTGACTTCGATATACATATAAACAGAGGCGCAGGCGCGTTTGTCTGCGGCGAGGGCAGCGCTCTTACGGCGTCGATAGAGGGTAAGAGAGGCATGCCTCGTGTAAAACCGCCGAGAACGGTCGAGCATGGACTTTTTGATATGCCCACAGTACTCAATAACGTCGAGACCTATGCAAATGTACCGCTTATTATCTTAAACGGCGCCGACTGGTATAAAACGATAGGACCGGAAAACAGCCCCGGCACAAAGGCGTTTGCGCTTACAGGCAATATAGAAAATACGGGTCTTATAGAAGTTCCTATGGGAACGACGCTGCGCGAAGTCATCTTTGATGTCGGCGGCGGCATGCGCGGCGGAGATTTCAAGGCCGTTCAGATAGGCGGACCGTCAGGCGGCTGTCTTACGGAAAAAGATCTGGATCTTCCGCTTGACTTTGATTCTCTCAAGAAAGCGGGAGCGATGATCGGCTCCGGCGGACTTGTCGTCATGGACAGCAACACCTGTATGGTAGAGGTCGCGAGATTCTTTATGAACTTTACGCAGAATGAATCCTGCGGAAAATGCGTGCCGTGCCGCGAGGGTACGCGCCGTATGCTGGAGATACTGGAGCGCATCGTAGCCGGTAACGGACAAGAGGGCGACATCGATCTGCTTTTAGAGCTTGCCGAGACTATTTCTGCAACGGCGCTGTGCGGGCTTGGTAAATCGGCCGCTTCTCCTGTCGTCAGCACGATAGAGAACTTCCGTGAGGAGTATGAGGCGCATATAAGGGAGAAGAGATGCCCGGCTGGTGCGTGTCAGAAACTCAAAAAAATCACCATCGTCGCGGACAAGTGTAAGGGTTGCTCAAAGTGCTCTCGCGTATGTCCGGTGGGCGCGATCAGCGGTAAGATAAAAGAGCCTTTCGTAATAGATCAGACTAAATGTATCAAGTGCGGCGCATGTGTTGAGACATGTCCGTTCGGTGCGATAGAGGAGAAATGATATGGAAGCAAAAGAATATATGTTAATAGACGATATCCCTGTTGAAATAAATGGGGAAAAGAATCTTTTGGAGCTTATCCGCAAGGTCGATATAAAAATGCCGACATTCTGTTTCCACTCCGAGTTGTCAACATACGGAGCATGCCGTATGTGCATGGTAGAAGATAACTGGGGCGGGATACAGGCAGCGTGCTCTACCCCGCCGAGAGCGGGAATGGAGATAAAGACGAATACACCGCGTCTCAGGAAATATAGAAAAATGATCCTCGAACTATTGCTTGCCAATCACTGCCGTGATTGCACCACGTGTCAAAATAACACGAACTGTAAGCTTCAGGATCTGGCAATGCGCTTTAATATCGAGGGAGTGCGCTTCCCAAATACGGCGCGTAAGGACGACGTTGACGATTCATCGCTGTGTATAACCATCGACCATGGTAAATGCATACTCTGCGGCGACTGCGTAAGGACCTGCAGTGAGATACAGCATGTCGGCGCGATAGATTTTACGCACCGCGGCTCTAAAATGAAAATCAGCACGGCGTTTGACGTACCTATCGCACAGACGCAGTGCGTTGGCTGCGGACAGTGCGCAGCCGCATGTCCCACCGGTGCAATCGTGGTGAAAAGCGACGTTAAAAAGGTCTGGAAATGCCTTGATGATAAGGACACGAAAGTCACTGTCCAAATCGCGCCGGCAGTAAGGGTATCTATAGGCAAAGAACTTGGACTTTATAGCAATGAAAATGCGATGCCTTTGATAGTCGCGGCTCTCAGAAGACTGGGCTTTGACGAGGTTTATGACACTGCTACGGGCGCAGATCTTACGATACTCGAAGAATCGGCTGAGCTTTTGGAATATGTTGAAAAAGAACATGATATACCGATGTTCTCCTCATGCTGCCCCGCTTGGGTTCGCTTCTGTGAGGAAAAATATCCGGAGCTTATGCCGCACGTCTCAACGTCGAAATCCCCAATGCAGATGTTTGCCTCCGTTATGCGCGTACAGAACGAAAATTCGCCCAAAAAGCATGTCCATGTTGCGCTCATGCCGTGTACGGCAAAGAAATTTGAGTCTGCAAGAGAAGAGTTTAAGGTCAACGGCAAGCCATCTGTGGACTATGTCATAACGACTCAGGAATTTATCAGAATGGTAAAAGAGGCGGGTATAGTATTCAGTGAACTCCAGCCCGAAGCCATAGATATGCCGTTCGGAACGACGACGGGCGCCGGCGTTATATTCGGCGTAACGGGCGGCGTGACTGAGGCTGTCCTGAGAAGGATATCGACGGATAAGACGAACGCGGGACTTCTTAAGCTTTCATATCAGGGCGTAAGAGGTATGAAAGGCGTTAAGGAAACCAGCATAAAGGTCGGCGATAAGACGCTGCGTATAGGCATCGTAAGCGGTCTTGGTAACGCTGAAACGCTGATACAGCGTATAAAAGCGGGCGAGCATTTTGATTTCGTAGAAGTCATGGCATGTCCCGGCGGCTGCGTAAGCGGCGGCGGTCAGCCGTTCGTCTCAAATGAGGAAAAGGCGAAGAGAGGCGACGGGCTCTACAGCGCAGATAGGATGAGCAGTATAAAACGCTCTGAGGAGAACCCGGTCATGACGGCGCTGTATGACGGTATGCTCAAAGGCAGAGAGCATGAGCTGCTCCACGTTGATTATCTCTCCAAGGCTTCAAAATAAAGATGTAAACCGGCTTTGTGGAAGAGTTGTAAGAAAGCGCGCAGTACTTAACATCGCGCGGAGATAAGACCAACTCTCTCCGAAAATAAAGCACGGCATAGAAACCTTTTGATAAGGAAAACAGGGCTTGATCTCACATCGCGGATCAAGCCCTGCTGTCGTACCGGATACGAACTAAAGCGCGAACGGCTATGTATTTTTACAGGAGCACATGTATCATGCAGCGGAAAGGAGCGGGAAAGCGCATTATGAGAGATATTCTGCTTGAGCATATAAAAAAATACCCTCAAATGGGAGTAGAGGACGCGGTTAAGCTGATATATCAGGCGGTTTACGGAAGCGAGCATCTTGTGGAAGACAGAGAAGGCTGCATAAGACGCATACAGACAGAGCTCGAGGAGTGTGCCGCGATTGAAGATAGAAATGCGTTTGAGGATATCGGCGGGGGCTATATGCGGTTTTATTTAAACAGCAGCGAGGCGCGAAACCTGCCGGCGGGACTTATCGCGGATATGTTTATCGCTACATCGCACTATAATAAGGGCAGTGCAGAGTTGCTTGAAAAAGCGTTTTGTGAGCTTCGAGCGCTCGCATCGGACGGAAAAACGCCGTTTAGCGAACAGAAGGTTGAAAAATATTTAGACAGCTATAGGCGAGCCGGATATCCTGCCGTCAGTCACAGCGCAGAATATAAAAAGCGTTATCAGCCCGCATACCGCGTTATGCTAAAAGAGTATGAGAGGCTGTACCCGGTGATTTCGCGTATCGGCGCGATACTGCTCGAAAAGGGCAGGTGCGTCATAGCAGCGGACGGCAGATCTGCGTCAGGCAAAAGCTCATTCGCCGCTCTGATGAGCGAGACGTTCGGAGCGGACGTCGTACATATGGACGACTTTTTTCTTCCGATCGAGTTGAGAAAAACCGAGAGATTCTCAACGCCGGGCGGCAACGTTCATTATGAGCGGTTTAACGAAGAGGTCTCTGAAAAATTGAATTCCGGCGATAAATTTCAATATAACGTTTTCGACTGCTCCAAAATGGCGCTCAGCGATTTTAGGGCAGTAGGCAGTAGTAATATAATAATAGTTGATGGAGCGTATTCGCTCCATCCGAAAATTACGGCAAAATATGACCTGAAGCTGTTTTTCGATATTGAGAGCGGAGAACAGATTAAAAGGATACTTAAACGAAACGGTGAAAATATGTTGAAAAACTTCACAAGCCGCTGGATCCCGTTGGAAAACGAGTATATAGAAAGCTATGATATCGCAGATAAATGCGATATCGTCATGAATTAGAAAAAGCTAAAATGCTCCAAGAATCATCTTGGAGCATTTTTGTTATCTGTCAAATATGGGAACTCAGCAGCCTCGCGCTTTTTCAATATAATCGCAGATAGCTTCAGCGGAGTTCTGATTAAATTCTTTTTCCATACATATAGAGTATGAGCGCAAAAGCTTTTCATCGGACAAAAGCGAGTTTACAGTATACGGAAATTCGTCGGCAGAGCCGATTGAGACAGCGCAGCTGAGATCTACAAAGAAATTTTTGTTGTATGTCTCACAGCCGCTTACAACGTCTATAAGAACAAGAGGAAGCCTTTTAGCGGCGGCTTCAGTAACGCTTAACCCACCGGCTTTAGTAATATACAATTCGGCTGAATCCATAAGCTGAGACATCTTGTCCGTAAAGGAAAGAAAGCGGACGTTATCGTAGGTCTTTTTTGAGAGCTGACGGTACAGATGCTCATTTTTTCCGCACAGTACCGTAAGGATAACATCGTCCGGCATTGAGGTAGAAAGAGCGTCGGCGGCTTTTTCTAAGGGACCGCACCCCATACTGCCGCACATCATTAAAATATTGCGCTTGCCGGTAGGGAGACCGAGCGCTTTCTTCGCGTCCTGCTTACCGATTTTATGATAAAAGCTGCGGCGGACCGGTATGCCGCTTGCAAACAATTTTTCTTCAGGTATCCCGCAGGAAACAAATTCATCCTTCAGTCTGTGATGCGGGATGAAATATACGTCCATATTGCTGTCGGCTACGGTCGGGCTGCACGTATAGTCGGTCGCCACAAACCCTGTTAAGATGTCGGGTTTGTATTTTGTGACCAGCTTTGACAGCATGAGAGCGGAAAAGGGATGGACGCATACTACGACGTCATATCCGTTTTCAAGCATAAAGTCGTGCAATTTACCCATACCGGCGGTAAGAAAACGATAAATGGGTGATTTTTTATCCATGAAAGACGAGTGGTTTTCGGCTATGGAATAGCCCTTACCGAAAGCCTTGGGCGCATATCTGTATACGCGTGAATGCCATTGGCTGATGAATTTCGATACTTTGGGAGATAGGAAACGCAGAGAATCGGTTATATCGCACTGATATCCTCTTAAATCCAAAACGTCCTTAAGTGCGCCTGCGGCAGAGTTGTGACCTTCGCCGGTATTGCAGGTAAGAATCAGTGTTTTCATGTAAAGCTATTTTTCACCTTTCTCAAAATCTAATCATCGAGTTGCGGGTACGGCTACAATAAATACAGTATATTATTTTACGGCAATACATGTAAAAAACAAGCTTTAAGGGCATAAAAGCTTATAATTATTTTATATTAAGAAGAATACTGTGTCAAGGAGTCAAGCGTACAGACATTGCCATACGGTAAAAAAGACTGCTCAAAATAGAGAAGTGGCACGGCAAATAAGGTATTGAATTAAATGGAAATAAAAAGTATAATATATGTAACAGAATAGCGCATAAATAAAATTTTATTACAGGAGGAAAAGCTTATGTCAGATTACATCAAACACTTTGAGATCTACGACAACATCTTTCGTATTCGTACGCCGGGATATGATCCGGGAGCGGGACC
>CALWWO010000184.1 GCA_944385265.1 uncultured Oscillospiraceae bacterium | reverse complement strand
ATAATGCCGGGCACATTCCTTGTACTGATAGTTGCGCTTATTATAGACTCCTGTAAGTTCAAAACAAAAAAGCCCTGAAGCAAATCAATGCTTCAGGGCTTAAAGCTTTTATTAGCCTATATTTTTTTCCAAATGTTCGTTAATTGTATAAAACGATCGGTCGCTTATGACATGCTCTATACGGCAGGCATCTTCGACAGCGGTCTTTTCATCGACGCCGAGCGCCTCCAGCGCCTTTGACAGCACGGTGTGCCTCTCATAAATCTTGTATGCGACCTCTTGTCCTTTTTCCGTAAGCGAAATAAATCCGTCGCTATCCACTGTGATATACCCCTGCTTTTTTAAAAGACCGACGGCGCGCGACACGCTGGGCTTAGAGTAATTCATATATTCCGCAATATCGATAGAGCGGACGGGGGGCTTTGAATTGTGTAAAATATAAATCGTCTCGAGGTACATCTCGCCTGATTCTTTCAATGCCACTGCAAACCGCTCCTTACGCAATAAGGCTAAAATATTATGTACATCTTAGCACAATGCCATGTGAAAATCAAGGAAGCGCCTGTTTGCGCATAAATTTAAAATATCTATTGACAAAAAGAAAAAGAGCGAATATACTATTTGTTAGTTAGGCGGACCTAACTAACTGAAGTTTTGGCTTTTGCTGATCGTAAAAAATTGACTGTGCCGTCAAAGGCGGACTGGGGTGAAAACAAAATGACATTAAAAGAAGCTGTCGAAGGAAAAGAGTATACGATTAAGCAAATCGACACAGATGATGAGGAGATGGACGCGTTTCTCTTCTCGCTCGGATGCTATACCGGCGAATCGGTTACGGTGATATCGCATTTACGAGGGGGATGCGTAGTTTCCATCAAAGATGGAAGATACAATATCGACAATCAGCTTGCCTCAGCTATCATAGTATGATAGCTGAGGAGGCGAAAATATAAATTATTTTTTTGTCCGTCAGTTAGCGAATGCTAATTGCATAAATGATCTGTAAAGATTTCGTATGAGGAGGAAAAAAGCATCATGAGAATTGCTTTAACAGGCAACCCGAATTCGGGCAAGACCACGATGTATAACGCTTTGACCGGACGTAATGAAAAAGTCGGCAACTGGGCGGGCGTCACCGTGGAAAAGAAAGAACATCCCATTAAAAAGACGTACTATTCCGGCGGCGTGCAGCTTATCGCGGTCGACTTGCCGGGCGCATATTCCATGTCGCCTTTTACAAGTGAGGAGAGCATTACGAGCTCTTATGTGAAGAAAGAGGACCCCGATGTAATTATCAACATCGTGGATGCGACTAATTTAAGCCGCAGCCTTTTCTTTACAACACAGCTTTTAGAGCTGGGCATTCCTGTTGTCGTTGCACTTAACAAGAGCGATATAAACACAAAAAAAGAGACGAAGATCGACGTTGCGACTTTGAGCAAAAAGCTCGGCTGTCCCGTCGTCGAAACAGTATCTACTTCATCTGAAGGGCTGAATACTGTCGTCGAAAAAGCGGTAGAGATTGCCGGAACGGTGCAAGAAGCCCCGTATCATCAGGGTGATATCGATCTGACCGATAAAAAAGTCGTCGAAGAGGCGGACCGCAAGAGATTTGAGTTCGTAAATGAGATAGTAAGTCTTGTTGAGACGAGAAAAGTACTTACAAAAGAGAGAAATTTCGGCGATAAAATCGACGCCGTGCTCACAAACCAGTGGCTCGGGATCCCGATTTTTGCCGTCGTTATGTGGCTTGTATTCCAGATATCGCAGGTATGGGTCGGCACTCCGATAGCCGACTGGATGGTAGGCTGGCTTGAGACGTTCCAGGGCTGGGTCGGAAGCCTGCTTGAAGACGCAAACCCGTTGCTTACGGCGCTTCTTGTAAACGGCGTTATAGGCGGCGTTGTCGCCGTAATCGGCTTCTTACCGCTCGTAATGGTGATGTACTTCCTCATCGCGCTGCTTGAGGACTGCGGCTATATGTCCCGTGTTGCCGTCATTTTGGACCCAATTTTCCAAAAGGTCGGTCGTGCCGGAAAATCTGTCATTCCGTTCGTGATCACGGTAGGCTGCGCGGTTCCCGGTATTATGGCGAGCCGTACGATCAGGAACGAGCGTGAACGTAGAGCTACTGCGATGCTCTCGCCGTTTATGCCATGCGGCGCAAAGATACCTGTTATCGCGCTCTTTGCCGGCGCGTTCTTTGACGACGCGTGCTGGGTGAGTAGGATCGCATATCTCACCGGTATCGTCCTGATATTTGTCGGCGCATTCCTCGTAAATAAGATCGCCGGTTATAAATCAAGAAAATCCTTCTTCATAATCGAGCTTCCCGAGTATAAAGCGCCGTCCCTGTGGGGCGCGTTCAAATCGATGTGCAGCCGCGGGAAGGCTTACATAGTAAAGGCTGCCACAATCATTCTGCTCTGCAACACGGCGGTCCAGGTCATGCAGATGTTTGACTGGAGCTTCTCCGTTGCTGAAACAGCCGACTCTTCGATCCTTGCTTCTATTGCGAGACCTTTCGCATATCTCCTTGTTCCGATCGTCGGCGTTTTAAGCTGGCAGCTCGCCGCGGCGGCGGTTACCGGATTTATAGCAAAGGAAAATGTCGTCGGTACTCTTGCCGTCTGCTTTGTCGGACTTGAGAATCTTATCGACACAGATGAGCTTGCGCTCATGGAAGGCGCAGGCGAAGAGGTCGCCAGCATAATCGCGATCACAAAGGTTGCCGCGCTTGCGTACCTTATGTTCAATCTGTACACCCCGCCGTGCTTTGCTGCCATCGGCGCCATGAACTCCGAGATGAAGAGCGCCAAATGGCTGTGGGTCGGCATCGGTCTTCAGCTTAGCGTCGGTTACACGGTAGCGTACTTTGTATACACCATCGGCACTTTGATTACTGCGCCGGACAGCCTTGATGTAGGAGCCGCTATGGGCGGACTTGCCGCAGTGATCGTTTTTGCTCTCATTATAGCAATGCTTATCCGCAACACAAACAGAAAACTGAAGGATGAATATGCATTAAGCGCGACAGGCAAAAATCAGAAAGGATATGCCGCAAGCAGATAATTATGGAAAACATTATAATTATCGCGATTATCCTCTGTGTCATCGTCGGCATTGTGATATACCTTTATAGAGCGAAAAAACGCGGAGAGGTATGCATAGGCTGCCCTTATGCAAAACAGTGCTCAGGTAAATGCAGCAGCAGCGACGGGCATAAGAAAAATCCCCGCAAATAGAGGGATGCAACAGGAGGGGCGCGATGATAACGCGCCCCCTCTTTTAAAGCGGAAAACAGCGTAAAAATCACGCTGACGTCTATCCCATCGTTTCGCCGTAATGGACAATTTGCGACGGCGGCGGAAGTCTCCCATTTCGCCGAAGGGATATGTTTCATTTTTGCTTGTGCCGCAATAGCGGTGGGAGGAAGGATTTATTATGGAAAACTATATTATAATAGCTGTCATTCTTTTGATAATAGCTTTTGCGCTGCGGGCGTCGATTGCCCGCTTTAAGGGAAAGGGAGGCTGCTGTTCCGGGGGCGATTATAAGCCGAAGAAAAAGAAGCTATCAAATGTGATATCGAAAAAGACATTCAAGGTCAGCGGCATGCACTGCGAGCACTGTAAAAACAGAGTTGAGGAGGCAGTGAACGATCTGCCGGGAGTCGCCGGGAGAGTAAACTTGAAAAAGGGCGAGGTTACAGTATTTTATGAAGCCAAGCTCGAGGATGAAAAGATCATAGCTAAAATCGAAAAAGCCGGATACACCGTGACGGGCGTATCGTAAAGAAATCGCTTAGAAGGCGAGATAGATAAGAAAACGGATAATGTCGTTTGATACGATAATTTAAGCGCCGGGATATAAGACGCAATTATCCGCGCCATAAGTTAGTATTCGCTAACCAATGGAAACTAAATAGAAAGGAGGTAATGCATGAGCGTTGTTATAATAGGAGGAAACGAATGTATGACGCGAAGATACAAGGAAATTTGCGGCGAATATAATTGCAAGGCAAAGGTATTTCCGAAGATAAGCGGATCGCTGAAGTGTATCGGCTGCCCGGATCTGCTCGTTCTTTTTACGGGAACGGTATCCCATAAAATGCTGCGCTCTACCTTGAGTGAGACAAAAGGGAAAAACGTCAAGATCGTAAGAAGCCATACGAGCTCCGCCTCAGCATTGAAGAGTATTTTAGATGAGCACAGCGTATAAAAGCAGCTGTGGGAATCAATTTGCGATAAAATCAAAAGAGACTATTGAAATTTGTAAAATGATGCTGTATAATGCAATCGTTAAATACAGGGGAGCTTGTTAAAGCAGGCTGAGAGGAAGTAATTAACTTCGACCCTTTAACCTGATGCGGGTAATGCCGCCGTAGGAAGTTATCTGTTTGCACTTACGGAGACGCCCGCGCGGGCGTCTCCTGTTTTTTTCAACTAGACATATAAAAAAGGAGGAGTGTTCAAAAATCTCGGTATTCCGAGCGGATAGAGGGGGAGCGCCCTGTGTCTTGTAATAACAGCGATGGGAAGCCGTGTTCCGGCGTGAGAGGAAGCCATCAAGCTTCGACCGACAATCCCGGCGGAAATTTATATTCCGCGATATTCTAAGGTGGGACGACGCTGTTATTGCCGTTTCCGCTGTATTTGTAAGGAGTAGTGAAAAATGAACAGTCAGACAAAAAAATTGAGCATAGCCGGAATTTTCTGCGCAGTTGCCGTCGTGGGCAGCCTTATATCATTTCCTGCATTCGGCAGTCAGTGCGCGCCGGTACAGCATATGGTAAATATCCTCTGCGCTGTGATGCTCGGTCCGTGGTACGGCGTGGGGGTCGCGTTTGTGGCAAGTCTCCTGCGCAATCTTTTCAGCCTTGGCACGCTTATGGCGTTTCCGGGCAGCATGTTCGGCGCACTTCTGTGCGGGATAGTTTACTGGAAGACAAAGAAAATCACGCTTACGCTTATCGCGGAGGTTTTCGGTACGGCTGTCCTTGGCGGACTTGGCGCGTACCCGGTTGCGATCTTCCTGATGGGTCGCCCCGCTGCCGAAACGGCAGTTTACGCGTTTATAGTACCGTTTTTGATATCGACCGCCGCCGGCGCGCTTCTCTCGGGCATACTGCTTGCGGCGCTTAAAAAAGCGGGATTTATCAAAGACGAGGCAGATAAGCAATAAGGGAGGTAAGGCGTGTGCTTGGATATATGCTTGAAAACGTCCGCAAAAAATCGCCGCTTGTACATAATATAACAAATTATGTCACTGTGAACGACTGTGCAAATATCGTGCTCGCCTGCGGCGCATCACCAATAATGGCGGATGATCCGGATGAGGTATGTGATATAACGTCGATATGCGACGCGCTGAATATAAATATAGGGACTTTAAACAGCCGCACGATTCCATCCATGCTCTTAGCCGGCAAAAAGGCGGGGGAGCTCGGACATCCCATAGTTTTAGACCCCGTCGGCGCTGGCGCATCGTCGCTCAGAACGAAAACGGCGCTTACGCTTCTTGAGGAAGTAAAGCCCGGTGTGATCCGCTGCAATATGTCGGAGCTTCAGACGCTCGCTACCGGCTCTGCGACGACAAAGGGCGTCGACGCCAGTGTCACCGACCGCGTGACGCTCGAGACGCTTGATAATGCCGTCGCTTTCGCAAAAAACTTTGCCGCAAAGACGCAGACTATTGTCGCCGTTACCGGCGCGATCGATATCGTGACGGACGGAGATACGGCGTACTGCATTAAAAACGGCGATCCAATGATGAGCAGCATAACCGGCACGGGCTGCCAGCTCTCTGCGATGACTACGGCGTATGCCGCGGCGAATAAAGACGATATGCTGAAGGCTGTTGCCGCCGCTGTGTGCGCCATGGGCGTCTGCGGCGAGATAGCGTTTAAAAGACTTGGTCCTGAAGATGGAAATTCCACCTACAGGAATTATATAATCGATGCCGTATACAAGCTTGACGGCGAGACATTGGAGAGATATGCAAGGTATGAAATTAGATAGAAAAGCAATGCTGCTGTATGCCGTGACAGACAGAGCGTGGACAGGCAAGCTCACGCTGAAGGAACAGGTGGAGGGGGCGCTGAAAGGCGGAGCCACCTGTGTTCAGCTCCGTGAAAAGGATATGGACTTTGACAAATTTTTGCGCGAGGCGGTGGAGATCGGCGCGCTGTGCAGATCTTACGGCGTGCCGTTTATCGTGAACGACAACGTCGAGATCGCCGTGCGTGCAAACGCCGACGGCGTTCACGTCGGGCAGGACGATATGAGCGCATCCGAGGTCAGAGCGCGCGTAGGCGATGGTATGATCATCGGTGTGTCGGTCCATGACGCGGATGAGGCGCGCAAAGCGGCGGCGGACGGCGCGGATTATCTCGGCGCGGGCGCGGTGTTTTCTACCGCAACTAAAACCGACGCATCCTGCATAACGAACGACGCGCTGAAAGACATTTGCAGTGCAGTGGATATCCCTGTGGTCGCCATCGGCGGGATATCGAAGAAAAACATTGCACAGCTTGCCGGAAGCGGCGTCGCCGGAGTCGCGGTCGTATCCGCGATCTTTGCTACCGAGGACACTCAAAAGGCGGCGGCAGAGCTTTTGGAGCTCTCCCGTAAAACAGCGTATTGATATATACCCAACCGGAAAACTTTCCGAAACGGCGTATTCGTGCGCAAAACGCCGAGAAACGGCTTAAAACGACAAAATAAAACGCGTATCCCGTGAATAATGCGGGATACGCGTTTTTATGCAGTTAATTCTATCAGAGTACAGCCGGGGCTATTATTTCTGAATAAAGTCAAGCTCACCCCAGCGTAACCATAAGTAATGTACCCGCCGTAATCAAAACAAGACCGGCGAACGATTTTTTAGTAAGCTTTTCTTTAAACGCTATGTAAGAAAAGGCGACGGTTATCAAAATACTAAGTCTGTCTATCGGAATGACTATGCTTACGATGCCGTCCTGAAGCGCTCGGAAATAGCAGAGCCACGACGCGCCGGTGGCGATGCCGGACAGGCATATGAACAGGAGCTCCTTTTTCGGAATGTGTGCGGCTTCATGTTGTTTACCCGTGGCAAAAACGACTGTCCACGCCATGACAAGGACAACGCTCGTCCTTATAGCCGTGCCCAGATTGGAGTCGATATCCGCTATTCCGATTTTTCCCAGTATAGACGTCAGCGCGGCGAATACAGCGGAGAGCAGCGCGTATATCAGCCATTTGCCGCCGTCTTTTGAATTGTCTTCACTCCCTTTTTTCTTCTCTATCATAAGGTAGGTGCCGACGGTTATAATTACAATACCGGCGAGCTTGACTGCAAGATGATCCGTCTCATTAAAGAAGATTATCGCCAGCAGCATGGATATTACGGTACTGGATTTATCTATCGGTACGACTTTATTGACGTCGCCAAGCTGAAGCGCGCGGAAATAGCAGAGCCATGACGCGCCGGTCGCAAAACCGGACAGAATAAGGAACAGATAGGTAAAAGCGCTGATATCGCCGATATGCTCCTGCGCGCCGGTCACAAATACCATAAGCCAAGCAAACGCAAGGACAACGATAGTGCGCACTGCGGTGGCGACATTGGAATTTGTCTTCCGTATCCCGTATTTTGCCAGGATCGACGTTATACCCGCGAATACCGAGGAGCCGAAAGCGTAAACTACCCACATAAAAATCCCCCCCTGTTATAAAATTGTTAAAATAAGATTTTTAACTGACTATATCAGGAATCCGCCGTTCGAGCTTATCACCTGTCCTGTAATAAAATCCGCTTTTTCAGATGCCAAAAAGACTGCGAGAGCCGCGATATCCTCCGGCGTGCCGATACGAGTAAGCGGCGTTTCATCGCACAGTTCCTCTATTGTTTCGGGGGAGAGGGCTGAATTCATGTCCGTATCGATAACGCCCGGCGCGATGCAGTTTACCTGTATGTTTGAGGGACCGACCTCTTTTGCCAGCGCCTTGGTAAATCCGATGACTGCGGCTTTAGAAGCTGAATAGGCGCATTCGCATGACGCGCCCGTTATGCCCCACATGGACGACACTGTTATGATCTTGCCGGCGTGATTGCGTATCATATGCGGAAGCGCAGCTTTGCAGCAGTTGAACACACCGGTGACATTGACCGAAAAAATCCTGTCCCACTCGCTGCGCGAGGTGTCCGTTACTAGCTTTTGCAGCGCAATGCCGGCGTTGCATACGAGCAGATCGACGTTTCCGGAAACGGAAAACATGTTTTCGACCTGCGTCATATCAGAGACGTCTGCCTGTATGGCGATACCGCCCGTTTCGCGAGCCAATTTTTCAGCCTCGTCGGCAGAAGTATTATAATTTATCACAACGCGCCAGCCGTCTGATGCCAACGCTCTTGCGCAGGCGGCGCCGATTCCGCGTGAGGCGCCCGTAATAAGCGCTGTTTTCATACAGATACCGCTCCTTAACAAAAATACCATAAAAAGTATAGTACAATGAAAGCAGAACTTCAATATTGCCGCAAAAAAATCTCCCGCTGCACCGAAAAAGTGCGCGGGAGATAAAAATGCCGTTATCTGCGACCTCCGCCGCCACCGCCGGACATTCCGCCTCCGCCAAAGCCGCTGCCGGAGTGCCCGCCGAATCCACCGAAGCCGCCGAAACCTCCAAATCCGCCGAAGCCTCCGCCTCCGCGCCTATTGGAGTCTCCGCCGCTTCTGCCGGATCTGCCGCCGCCTCCGCCGCCTGGACGACCTCCGCCGCCGTCGCCGCTGCCGGGATGACCGCCGCCGAATCCGCCGGGACCGCCCCAGTGATCATTCGGTGGGCGCCAGGATCTGTACGGTCGCGACCTGCCAAAAATAAACCACGGGCGATATACATAAG
Source organism: uncultured Oscillospiraceae bacterium (assembly GCA_944385265.1). The sequence goes on along the minus strand of CALWWO010000184.1, from coordinate 6,512 downwards.
GGGGAGGCATACCCATGAAAGAGTAATATGAGTAATACCGCCGCCTGTCAGAACGAAAGCGTCTGAAAATAAAATAGATGAGCCAGCAGAAAAACAAGATCTGAATGAAATTGTTGACGAAGAAAGAAAGTATCAGCACAATAAAGTTTGAAAATCCGCCTGCCTGCTGGGCGGGAGCGCCGAGACCGACGTCGCCTTCGGCAGAGCCGAAACTTACATTGTAGTAATCCTGATACCAGTATACAAGCTGGGTGAGCAGAGTGGCAACAGCCGTGTCGTAATCGCCTCTGTCGAAATCATCCCAAAAGTACTCATCAAGATAGTCGTTTGCAACACTATCGGTAAACGCGCCGTCGATACCGGCGCCTGTGGCGAGCCATCCCTTGCCCTCCTCTACTATGAGCAGTAGCAGCATACCGTTATTTTCCACGTCATCACCGACGCCCCAGTCGTAAAACAGCTTATTGGCGTATTCGTCGGAATACAGCCCGTCGGAGTAGTCGACCGTGACGACGACGATCTGCGAGCCCTTGCAGTAATGCTCAAGCTCGCCGTTTATATTTATAATGCCCTGTTCAACTTCATCTGAAAGAACGCCGGCAGAGTCATTTACATAAAACTCCTCGCTTTTATCGACAATTGCCTCCGCCGTTGGAAACGGCAGCAGATATAGGGCGAACAGGAAAGAAATGAGTAATGCCAAATGTTTTTTCAAGGCTTACCTCCTTAGGCAAAACGCTCCGGCGCATCGACAAAAATCAGCGGCTCAAGCAGGCTGAGCGGGAATGAAGATAAGATATCCTCGTACCTGTCCACCTCGCTGTTGTAAGAGCTTCTAAGAATTTTGTCCTGCGTATTATATACAGTATCGGCGTATGAGAGCGCGTCCTCATAGTTGTTGTTAGACAGCGTGTCAAGCTCTATCAGCACGTTATACAGTGCGGAAAAAGCGCGCTGCATTTCCCTGTTTGCGGCAAATTTGGCGCTTATGGTGTTTGCCGCGTAAAGATCGTTATAAGCGTCATAAAGCTCGTCTCTCAGCGGCTTCAGTTCAGGATAACCGTCTGCGATTATCGTTATCATTTTTACCGCGTTTATACAGTTTTCAAGATATGTGTTTATAGGAGTCTCGCCGTCAACTCCCTCATAAAACATATCCTCGATATCACCGGCAAGCGACGCTAAAGAGCGGTTTATGCCTAATACTGAAGAGAGAATAATGACAACAACAAGAATCAAAACGGCAAAACTGCGTTTTTTAAAAAGCTTCATGTTACTGATCCTTTGCAGGGGACGGCTCGTTTCTCAGGTCCAAAAGCTTCTGCTTAAGCTCGCCCTCGATGCGACCAAGCTCTATTTCAGCTTCCTTGCGCTTCTGCGAGCCCTCGACCTGGATATTCTGAACCTCCTCAAGAGTTTCGATAAGCGACTGGTTTGTCGCTTTAAGCGTCTCGATATCTACTATGCCGCGCTCAGACTCGCGCGCAACTTCGATGGAGCCTGACTTGAGAGCCTCCGCATTTTTTTTGAGCAGCTCGTTTGTAAGCTCATTCACCTCACGCTGAGCCTGCATCGCCTGCTGCGAATGGTGCATACCGAGCGCGAGCACCATCTGGCTTTTCCAAAGCGGTATAGTGTTTACGATAGACGTCTGTATTTTTTCTATCATAAGGCTGTCATTGTTCTGAATAAGCCGTATCTGCGGAGCCATCTGCACGGAGATTGTGCGCGTAAGCTCAAGATCGTATATTTTTTTCTCAAACCGGTTTATCATGTTTGCATAGTCGTTTGCAGCCTGCGCGTCTTCCGGCAGACCGGACTCGGCAGCCTTCTTTTGAAGCTGCGGGAGCGTTTCATTACGCGCTTTTTCAAGGCAGGTCTTGCCGGCGATAATATACATAGTGAGCTCTTTGAAATAATTTTGATTCATCTCATACATCTTATCAAGCATGGCAACGTCTTTAAGAAGCGTCACTTGATGATTTTCGAGAGCTTCGACTATTTTATCCACATTTGCTTCAGCCTTGTCGTACTGCGCTTTGAGAGAGGCAATCTGATTTGTAGCCTTTTTAAAGAGCCCCAAAAAACCTCGCTTTTCATCAGGATCGTAATCAAAGCCCTTTAGCTCGACTACAAGATCGGCAAGCATACCGCCGACCTCTCCCATATCCTTAGTTTTTACGGAATTGAGAGTGCTGCTGGAAAAATCGGAGATATTCTTCTGCGCTGCGGCGCCGTACTGGAGGACGGCGTTTGTATCAGATATATCGATCTTTTGGGCAAAATCGTTAACCATCTTTTGTTCAGCCTCTGAAAGCTGGGAGATATCCGGTTTTTCGATATTCTGCTCGATTTCAGCTTCTTTCTTTTCCGCCTCCGCCGCGGCAGCTGCGGCGCCTGTCGGATCAAGGGTGAGGGAAGGAACGAATTCGTTGTTCATGTCGGGCATAGTGCAAACATCCTTTCAATTAAAAATCTTTTCCGGAAAGCCCTTCGCGCTTCAGCATGCTTTCCATTACTGTGATATCTGTTTCTATATCAAGAGCCTGATCGGCAAAAAGCGAGTCGAGCTGCTTTTTATATGCCGAAACGGTAGTGTCGAGAATAGATTCTATCTTATTTAACGTAGAGGTTATATTTTCCCCTTCGATACCCTGAGAGGACATACGGTGATACGCGTTTAGAAGCTTTATCGTAGTTGGCAGATAATATGAAGCGAAACGGCTGATTTGAGCGTAATCGCTGCGGTCATGGACAAGATCATCGAATATCTTGTCCGTCACCGATATAAGCTCGCCTATTTTTGCCTTGACTACCGTATTTGAGATAAGATCCTCAAGGCGCTCCATTTCCGAAACGGCGTCGCGCCCCTCTTTAAGCAGTGCGTCGATCTTCTCATCGCCGGTTTTTACAGGATCTTTCGGAGCTTCAACATATTCCACAGTACCCGGAAAAAGTTTTGACAAAATAATGTACGCAGCTAAAGACAGAACGGCTGGGAAAAGAAAATGAAACCACGAATACAGCGGGAAAAACAGACAGTACAAAAACCACGCCCCTGCCGCGCCGTATATCGGGATCACAGATTTTTTTCGTATCTCAAGCAATAAAAACACACCTTTTAATGTAAATTTGAGCATACCAATACAAATATATTTTATTATTTAAGCGGTGCAATGTCAAGAATATACTTGACATTATTGCAGCTTAATATATATTATAAATAGAAGTATTTTCACAAATTGAAAGATATGGCATCTGATTTTTATGTATATTAAAAAATGCTCAGACATTGATTGAAATAAAAAGGCAGCACAATGGAGCCGACGAAGAAACGCTGCCTTCGTCGGCTCCTATATTAAAGCGAGCGGCGCGCCTGCCGCTATTTAATATTATGCTGCGAATGCAGATTGGGTGTATCGCACAGCTTTTAAGAGGCATGTGCATGGTGTGAAAAATCACACTATCCCCGAGGCTTGCTCATCGCCGCGTCTCGGCAGCTTGCCGGCGGTGATAGCGGAAATCCACTATTTTGCCGATGGGATACATTTTATTTCTATTTGCATTGCGCAAACGGCGGAACGGAGGATTAAGATGACGAAAATTGCCCCGTCGATACTATCGGCAGATTTTACAAAGCTCAGGGATGAAATCAAAAGCGTCGAAACGGCTGAGTATTTGCATTTTGACGTTATGGACGGTATATTTGTGCCGAATATTTCGATGGGCGTCCCGGTTTTGCAGTCGGTCAGGAGATGTACGGATATGATACTGGACGTGCATCTTATGATAGACCGCCCGGGCAGATACGTAAAAGCGTTTGCGGACGCGGGAGCAGATATAATAGTGTTCCATGTCGAGGCGGATCAGCCGCAGAATATTTTTGCGGCGATAGACGAAACAAAACGATGTGGGAAAAAAGTGGGGCTTGCGCTGAAACCTAAAACCCCGGCGGAGATCATCCGCCCGTATATAGACAGACTCGACATGGCGCTCGTGATGACGGTGGAGCCTGGCTTTGGCGGTCAGAGCTTTATGAAAGATCAGATGCAGAAGGTCAGGGCTATCAGGAAGATGATCGACGACGCCGGGCTTGAATGTGAGCTGGAGATCGACGGCGGCGTCAATCCGCAGACTGCAAAATTATGTATAGAGGCTGGAGCGGATGTGCTTGTTGCCGGCAGCGATATATTTAAGGCGACTGATCGCGCTGCGAGGATCAGAGAGCTGAAGGGCGCTTTATCAGAAAGATAACGGTATACGATCAGGATAAAAAGAGGATTTGCAGAGATGAGTGTTTTTCCCGTTACGTTGGAAAATTTGATAGATAAATTTGCCGGATTGCCTGGAATAGGTACTAAGACGGCGCAGCGTTTGGCGTTTTATGTGCTCTCTCTGCCGGAGAGTGAAGCAAATTCATTTGCGTCTGCGATAGTTGAGGCGAAGAATACCATACATTTCTGCAAGGTGTGTCAAAACCTTACGGACGAAGACATATGCCCCATATGTACAAATCCGCGCCGTGACGAGAGCGTGATATGCGTCGTTACAGATCCGAAAGACGTTATCGCGATAGAACGCACGCATGAATTTAACGGGAGATATCATGTGCTTCACGGCGTTATCTCTCCGATGAACCATATAGGACCGGACGATATAAAAATCAGAGAACTTATAGAAAGGATAGAATCCGGCGATATCGAGGAAGTGATAATGGCGACGAATCCCGATACCGAGGGCGAGACGACGGCAAAGTATATTTCACGTCTTATAAAGCCGTTCGGCGTAAAGGTGACAAGACTTGCGTACGGGATACCGGTGGGCGGCAATCTTGAATTTGCCGATGACGCCACGCTTTTACGCGCGCTTGAAGGACGGCTGGAGATATAGCGCCGTACCTTGTAGGAATAGCTGCAATATAATATGGCAGAATAAATTAAAACCGAAAATACTTGATAAAAATGCCTTAAAAAGGATATAATGGAATAAGCGGTTAGCTTGTGTGACTGCCGCGGCGGACGATGCCGTGGGGAAATAGATTTCCCGCCGGAATATGGAAACAAAGCGTTAAACGCCTTGGAGGGACGTATACTGCACTCACATGATCAGAGCGCTCGACATACATTAGCGCCGCGTTTATTTTGATCAGAAATTTATGTACGGTATGTACTTTTTATAATTTTTTTCCGCATATGAAAATAAAGCTCAAAGACTGTTAAAAAAATTATTGCGCTTCTCTGACGGAGTGGGTCGCGCAATAAGCTTTAACTGCGTTTTTTGAGGCTATCTATCTGTGTGGAGATAACGGCTGAACGGAGGTTTACATAATATTTAATAAAGAAAGGGGAAATGCAATTAATGGCAGAAAAACTTAAAATAATCCCGCTTGGCGGGCTCGATGAAATTGGGAAAAATATGACTGTATTTGAATATAAAGACGATATTATCGTTGTGGACTGCGGCATAGGTTTTCCGGATTTTGACATGTACGGGGTAGACATAATCGTGCCGGACGCAACGTATTTGTTTAAAAATCAGCATAAAGTGAGAGCTATGTTCATCACTCACGGGCATGAAGATCATATCGGATCGATACCGTATATAATAGACGATCTCAATGTCCCGATATATGCGACAAAGCTTACAGCGGGAATGATCGATATAAAGCTCAGCGAGCATAAGCTTAGCAACAGGACGGAAATAGTCACTGTGAAAGAGGGAGCAAAGGTCAAAGCCGGGTGCTTTGGCGTAGAGTTTATCCATGTAAACCACAGTATACCGGACGCTGTCGCATTCGCGATAACGACGCCTGTCGGAACAATAGTGCATACGGGAGACTTTAAGATAGATACTTCACCGATAGACGGCGGTATGACGGATATCGTTCGATTTGGCGAGCTTGGGAAAAAAGGCGTGCTTGCGCTTCTGTCAGAATCGACAAATATTGAGAGAGAGGGCTTTTCTGTATCGGAAAGCAAGGTAGGAGAGAGCTTTGACGGGCTGTTCAAAGATTGCAACAGCCGTATAATCGTGACTACATTTGCTTCGAACGTCCACCGTATGCAGCAGATAATAAATACTGCGGCAAAATACGGCAGAAAAGTAGCGGTAACAGGCAGAAGCATGGAAAATATCATGAAACTGTCGGTCGAGCTTGGGTATATAGAAGCGCCGGCAGGCGTTCTCGTCGATATGGCTAAAATAAAAAATCTGCCAAAAAATGAGATTGTAATAATCACTACGGGCAGCCAGGGAGAGGCTATGAGCGCGCTTTACAGAATGGCGTTTTCCGTTCATCGCCAAATAGAGATACTGCCTGGCGACAGAATAATAATCTCCGCTTCCGCGATACCCGGAAATGAAAAGACTATATATAAGGTAATAAACGAGCTGTATGCAAAGGGCGCGGATGTAATATATGACAAGAGCACGCTCTTGCACGTGTCCGGTCACGCCTGCAAAGAAGAACTGAAAATGATATTAGCTCTTACAAAGCCAAAATATTTCATCCC
>CALWWO010000183.1 GCA_944385265.1 uncultured Oscillospiraceae bacterium | reverse complement strand
TTGCCTCCTTGTATTCAAAGTTCTCGCTTAAATCGCCGAATGCGCGTGTGCGCTTGACCTCTTCTATAAGCTGAGGGCGAAGCTCCAGCGAGCGGTAGTTAAGCTCCTCGCGCATTTTTTCTATGTCCTTTTTTGTAAGTTCGTCATGCATGGTTTTACTACTCCGTTTCAATAAATTATGTAAAGCCGCCGCCCACATTCCGGTTTGGGCAGCGGCTTTGTAATAGGCGGCGTCTTACTCAGTCTGGAAGATGCTGCCGCCGCTCAACCCGTCTTTCGCCATCATGGATTCCAAAACCTCTATATCAGTCGAGATATCAAGATAATCCGATTTAAACAGCAGATCGAGCTGCTGGGTGAATCCCTTGACGACGTTATCCAAAACGCGCTCGATATTCTGCTTTGCAGAATCGATATTTTCGCCGGCAACGCCCTGTTTTTCAAGGGTAGCGTAAGAATGCAGTAGCTTTAGCGTGGTGGGCAAATAATAGCTCATAAAGCTCTTTATCTGCGGAAGCTTTTCGGGCTTGTCCTCAACGGTCCTGAATATCTTGGCTGTGACCTCCTCTATTTTATCGATGCGCGCCGATACCGATGCGTCGGTGATCTCAGCGTTAAGCTCGCGTACCTCTTTTATAATAGAATAGTACTGTCCCTCAGCCTCTTTTGCGACTGACGCGTCATCCTCCTCAGCCGCCGCCTCCTGCGCTTTATCAGGGGCTTTGGCGGCAGGATTATCGTTATCATATGCGCTGTGGGACAGCACAAGGAAATCGTCCCCGTGATCTATGTAGGCTTCCTTGCCCATAAGGCCCTTTTCGATAAACTTTTGCAGATCTTTTTTGACCGTATCGTGCTTTAGTCCGGCAGCGTCGGCGAGATCGTCTATGGAGATATAACCTTTTGTACCTATGATCGTCCTGTATGCGATAAAATGACTGTTGCGCTTTGCAAGATTGTGCCGTATAACAAGAAGCCCTATACCGATAAAGGCGCCGATCAAAAAGCTGCTCCACTCGTCAGCAAAGAAATATCCGTATACAAGGCTTTCGATGGCGATCAAACCTGTCGAAAGGCTTGATAGAGTGACGATACATCCGATAATAAGAAGCGCCGTAAGCTTTCCTCTCGTTATATACGGCTTTTTAGATATCACCGATTTTGGCTTTGGCGGAGCCTTTGCGGCGCCGCCTTCGCTTTTTTTGTCCTGTTTACCAGCTGCTTTTGCCGCAGCGGCAGAGCCGGAGCGTATATTGTTCACGACGGTGTTTTTGACCGTGTTTATAATATCCGCAGCGTTAAAATCCGGCGCGCTCTGCGCCGCGCTCCCCGCGCCGGCTCCGGCAGGGGAGGAGCGTAGAATAAGCCGCTTTGAGACGTAGTCGATATAAGCGTCTCTTCCGAAATATCCCATACCGACAAGCATCTGCAATTCGGCAAGTGCCGTTTTAAAAGGAACGCTTACGGCGGCGGCAAGGTAGTCTATCGACATGCTGTCGTTACCGTCTGTAAAAATCGAGTACTTGTCAAACAGGCGTTTCATGTCAACATCCATGTTGTTAAAATTGATACCCATCTAAAGGCCTCCTGGAAGTTTATCTTGTTGGTGTAAACAGCGCAAGAACGCGTAAAGCACGGCGCCGGAACGTATCTATTTGTCGAGCGAGATGTTTTCAACGCCGTTTAGCTGAAACTCAGTCATATAATCGTCTATCCTCTGATTTAATTCAGAGTAATTGTCCAGCGTCACGGGCTGAAAGCCCATATCGCGCCGCGCGAGCTCTTCCGCAAGGATCTCAAAGAAAACGGTGTCCTCATAGTCGATGATAGCTTCATGTATACCGCCGTTTTCAAATGCGGCGGACGGAACGATTTTATTGTTGCGTATCTCAAAGAGAGAATGCATACCGTTTTTGGCGCACTGAGCAAATATTTTGCTTTGAACGTGGTCATAGTCTGTAAATCTGTCATATCCCCTTGTAGAGTTGAGGATCCAGTTTCCGATATAGACCATATCAAGAAGGCGGCGGAATTCTTTATCGGAGAGGTTAATATTCATAGTCAAGCCTCCTAATATAAATAACTGACGTATGGCATATGCTATACAAAAACCACTCGTATTATAGTATATCAGAAACAGAAAAGAAATTCTACAATACTACTTGTTTTCTTAGCGCGAATAGAATATCATGTTGAAAGGAAATTTCTGAAAGAGGAGTGAGACGGTGGATAAAAGAGCCATCGGCGTATTCGATTCCGGACTTGGCGGGCTGACAGCCGTAAAAAAATTAAAGGAAGTACTTCCGGGGGAGGATATCGTTTACTTCGGCGATACAGGCAGAGTGCCTTACGGCAGCCGCTCAAAAAACACGATAATCAAATATACTCAGCAGGATATAGCGTTTTTGCTGAGCCTTGATATAAAAGCGATAATCGTCGCCTGCGGGACGGCGAGCACGAATGCGCTTGACAGCGTGAAGGATGAGTGCCCAGTACCGATATTCGGAGTGGTAGAGCCCGCGGCAAAAAAAGCGGTAGAGCTGACAAGGAATAAAAAGGTGGGTCTTATGGGGACTGAAGCGTCCATAAGAAGCGGCGCGTACGAGAGACTGATAAAAGGCTGCAACGCGGAGATAGAAGTTTTTGGAGAAAGCTGCCCCCTTTTAGTCCCGCTTGTTGAAAACGGCAGGGTACAGCGTGACGACGACGTTTTAAGGGAAGTCGTGTGGGAGTATCTCACGCCGCTTCGAGATAAAGGAGTGGATACGCTGATCCTGGGCTGTACGCATTATCCGTTGATAAGACAGGTCATAGCCGATATAATGGGACCGGGAGTATCTCTGATAAATCCGGGTGCGGAGACGGCGCAGCTCATGCTGGAGGAGCTTACAAAGCGCGATCTTTTAAATGCGGAGGGACACCGGGGAACAAGCGCGTATTATGTAAGCGATTCGGTATACGGGTTTGCAAAAACAGCGTCGCTGTTTCTGGGCGAGGATGTGAACGGGCATGTCACCCATATATCGATAGATGATTTTTAACGCGTACATAACGGAGGACAAAGCGCGGTTATTATTGCCAAACGGCTGAAAATACTGTATAATAGCCGCGAATTACACATCGGATGCGCCTGCCGGAACAAGGAGAAGACCGAGGTTGTGAGCGTGGACGTTTCATAGCCGTATTATAATTGAAATTCAGGAAATGAGTGCTTGATGAAAGATGTAGTTATATCTATCCATGGTCTTCAGGACTTGGACGACAGTGGAGTAGAATTCGTTACAGACGGGAAATATGAGTACGCAGCCGACACGGCTGTGTTCAGCTATGAGGAGAGCGAGCTTACAGGGCTTGAGGGCACAACGACGACGTTTACGGTGGACAAGGATTCCGTAATGATGTCAAGAACAGGCACGCTCAACGCGCAGATCGTGTTTGAAGAGGGGAAAAAGTATTATTTTGTGTACGATACGCCGTTCGGCAAAGCGTCGATGGGCGTGGAAACGCACAGTATAACATCATATCTTGACGAGCACGGCGGATATCTTGAAATAAAATATATGGTAGACATGGTTAATACAGTGGTCAATAGAAGCCTGTTTAAAATATACATTAAAGAAATAAGGAATGATAACTGAGATGGCAAATATGATAGAAGCCGCGAAAAATCAGATAAACGAGCTTGTTACAGCGGCGTATAAAAGGGCGGCTGAAAAGGGAAAGCTTCCCGCGGGGTGTACGCTCAGGGGTACGATAGAGATACCGAAGGACGCATCCCACGGCGACTATGCCTGCGGATACGCGATGGCTGCCGCAAGAGATATGCATATGGCGCCGCGCAAGATAGCGGAGATATTGGCAGAGGAGCTTGAGCTGAAGAACAGCTTTTTTGAAAGCGTATCGATAGCCGGAGCGGGATTTATGAACTTTGTGCTCTCCTCAAAATGGTACGAGGAGGTTTTAAAGGAAATCGAAACGGAGGGCGGCGATTACGGGAATATAGACGAGGGTCATGGCGAGCGCGTCATGGTCGAATTTGTCTCTGCAAACCCGACGGGACCGATGACGATAGGAAACGCGCGCGGCGGCGTGCTGGGCGATACGCTCGCCTCCGTCCTGACGAAAGCGGGATATAACGTATGGCGCGAGTTTTATGTGAACGACGCCGGCAATCAAGTCGACCTGTTCGGCAAATCGATAGAGGCGCGCTATCTTCAGATAGTTTTAGGCGAGGACGCCGTCGAATTTCCCGATAACGGATATCACGGCGACGATATAAAAGACCTTGCGCGGATGATATATGAAAAAGACGGCGACAAATACGTAAACGTCGCAAGCGAGGAGCGCAGAAAAGCGTTTATCGATTTTGCGCTGCCGTACAATATCGCGCTGATGAAAAAGCATCTTGAGCGGTACAGGATAAAGTTCGACGAGTGGTTTTTAGAGAGCAGCCTTCATAAAAGCGGCTACGTGGCTGAAACGGTCAAGCTGCTTGAGGACAACGGTTATACGTATGAGAAGGACGGGGCGTTGTGGCTGAAAAACACGGAGCTGGGCGCGGATAAGGACGAGGTTTTGCGCCGCGCCAACGGATTTTACACATATTACGCCGTCGACATCGCATACCACAGGAACAAATTTATCGAAAGGGGATTCGACCGCGTTATCGACGTCTGGGGCGCAGACCACCACGGTCACGCGATACGCTTCAAAGCCACGATGGGTGCAAAAGCGCTCGGCATAGATAAGGACAAGCTCGATTTCCTTATCATGCAGATGGTGCGCCTTGTAAGGGACGGCGAGACGGTGAAGGTCTCAAAACGCACCGGAAAGGCGCTTACGTTAAACGATCTGCTAGACGAGATATCGGTGGACGCGTGCCGCTTTTTCTTCAACGCAAAGCCCGATACGCATCTTGAATTCGACCTCGGGCTCGCCGTAAGGCAGGACAGTGAAAATCCCGTCTATTACGTCCAGTACGCGCACGCGAGGATATGCAGCCTTATTGCGACGCTCAAAGGCGACGGCGACGAGGTGAAGCCTATGAGCGGCATAAATATCGAAAAACTGACGGCGAAAGAGGAAAAGGAGCTTATAAAGCAGCTCTCGCTGCTGCCGGAGGAGATCAGGCTCGCAGCACGCGATTACGACCCGTCGCGTATAAACAGATACGTTTGCGAGGTCGCCGCGCGCTTCCACAGGTTTTATAATACCTGCCGCATCAGAGGCGAGGAGCAGGAGACGCTCGACGCTAGGCTGAAGCTTGCCGACAGCGCAAGATCAGTGATCAAAAATTGCCTTACTATAGTCGGCGTCACAGCGCCTGAGAAGATGTAAAATAAGCATAAATGAAAAACGCTTCGGAAATTTTCCGAAGCGTTTTTTAGTGCGCAGGATAAGATTGGCAGACGGCAAACCCGTGTACGACCGTTTTAGTTTTAATTAAAAATATCGTAGGGTGCAACAACGGAAACAATGCGGCGCGAGAAACGGCGCGTTAGATCGCGCGGCAGATCGAAAATCGACTGTTTTGCCGCTCTGATCGCTATTTTCTCCTCTTTGCGCGGCGCAGCTTGTATAGATCCGTAAGCAAAAACAGCAGGAAAATAACAATGACTCCCGCGGGGATCTGCCATGTCATAAAAACGAAATTGCGCCCCTCGTCCATATAAATCAAAAGCGAGAGCGCCGACATCGCGATGATCGCGCCGAGCGTTACGGCAAATATCTTGAAAAGAACGATAAGCGGTATCGGCTCGTCTATCCTGAAATATTCAAGCAGCAGCCAAACGGCGCCGAGCAGGAAAATCGAAAGAGTTATGGCGCAAAAGCCGTTGACAAACGACCAGACCTGCCTCTCCAGCTCGTTATACTGCGGCGAGGCGAGAAACCGCCCGAACACCACGTACATCGCGCAGTAGGCGAAAAAGCCAATAAGCCCTATGGCTGTCCACAAAACGTAGCGTTTCCACAGCCATCGTAAATCGTGCATCGGAATCACCCTTTCTCAGTGCAGCGTTTCGATCATACACAGATTATGTCTACCATTCTCTGATATAAAAGTATTATACCATACGCAACTAATAATTGCAAGGTTTTTAAATATTATTAAAACTGCGAACGAATGGAAGGTGCGTCATCCGTAAAACAGCCGAACGGCGAAGCCTGCCGCGACAAAGCCGGCGAGATCGGCGCACAGGGCGGCGGGGATAGCGTAGCGCGTGTTTTTTATACCCAAGGCGCCGAAATATACGGCAATGGTGTAAAACGTCGTCTCGGTAGAGCCCAGTATAACTGCGGCGGTACGCCCGATAAAGGAGTCGGCGCCGTATTCGGAGATGATATCGGCGCCGGCGGCAAGAGCGCCGCTTCCGCTGAGCGGACGTATGAAGATGAGAGAGGCAGTCTCGGGCGGGATACCCAAAATACTGAGCGCGGGAGAGATGAGCGATACGATAGCGTCGAGCGCGCCGGAGGCTCTGAACATATATACTGCGGTCAGCAATGCAAGCAGAGAAGGGAAGATACGCAGAATTATCTTGAGCCCGTCGGCGGCTCCGGTCGTAAGCGCGGAGAATACATCCACCTTGCGGTGAAGAGCAAAAGCGGCTGTAAGCGATATAATAACGGGGACGATAGCTTCGGAAAAGCTCATACTATCGCCTCCATATCCTGCGGAAAATACGGACCGCGGTGATTCCGGCAGTCACAGAAAGGGCTGAGGTGAGCCATACCGCCGGGAGTATATCAAAGGGCGACACGCATCCGGCTGCGGCGCGGACGGCGGCGACAGTGGAGGGAATGAGCTGGATCGAGGCGGAATTCATTACGATAAGCATGCATAGATCGTCGCTCGCCGTTTTCTTCCCGTGCGACATAAGTCCGGCAGCTTTGATACCGAGCGGCGTCGCCGCATTGCCGAGACCGAGCATGTTCGCGGACACGTTTGCTGATATCGCGTCAAGAGCCGCGCTGTTTGAGGCGTTTTGCGGGTACAATCTTTTGAGAAGAGGGCGCATCACGCGCCCAATGGCGGACATGATACCGGCGCGGCGCATCACCTCTGCGATACCGCTCCATAGGCATGTGACGGCGGCGATGCCGAGACACAGTGTAACGGCGGCTTCAGCCCCGTCGATAACGGCGCTGCCGACCTCGTTTATCGTACCGCTTACAAATCCGTAAATCACGGAAAAGATTACGATACCAGACCAAATATAAGCCATCGACATAAATAATACCCTCTTTCAAGCTGTGGCTGCGCGCCTGGAGTTTTTTCGCGCTGTAAAAAACTGTATAGCCGATAAAAGCAAGGCGCTGACGGTAAAATATATGCCGCGCCTGGAAGAATAATGAGGGCATGTCACAAAAACGGCGCAAACCGCGTATCGCGGGTGCGGACGGATTGCGCTTAAAAAATCAAGGCTGCGGCGCAATATGTTTTTTAACGCCGCGTTATTTGGCGCGGCACGATCCATGCGCGAAAACTTCAGCCGGCGATATAGCCGCGGTATCCCGTGTTTATGACAAGGGGACCATATAAGCCGCAACGCCTCGATCTTGCGCATTTAAAGCTCTGAGGGCAGCAAAAAACCTCCGGCAAGCAGCCGGAGGTTTTTCTGCACTTTTGCAGTTATTTTACAGACGCTTCAAAGCCGAGATCGTCGAGTTCGGAGATTGCGGTGTTGACGCAATTCTCGCAACCGTCGATAGAGACGGTTTTATCCTCAAGCGACACGGTAAAGTTGAGACCAGCGTCGGTGAGTGCGTTCGTGATCCTCTTTACACAATTATCGCAGTGCATACCGGGTACGTTTAAAACAGTCATAATAAAATTACCTCCATTAAATTTTTTTCGTTTTTAATCTCAAAGCGTTTGTTACAACGCAGACAGAGCTAAGCGACATGGCGAGTCCCGCGATCATCGGATTGAGCAGTATATGGAACGCGGGATATAAAACGCCGGCAGCTATCGGGATGCCGATAGTGTTGTAGAAAAATGCCCAGAACAGGTTTTGGCGTATATCGCGCAGCGTGAGACGGCTCAGGCGGACGGCGCGGTAGATATCGTTGAGATCGGAGCGCATAAGGACTATATCGCCTGATTCTATTGCGATGTCGCTTCCGGAGCCCATCGCGATGCCGATGTCCGCCTGGGCGAGAGCCGGCGCGTCGTTTATACCGTCGCCTGCCATAAGGACGATCTCGCCTTTATCCTGAAGCCCCTTGACGACAGAAGCTTTATCGTCCGGTAAAACCTCTGCGAACACATTGTCTATGCCGACTGATTTTGCCACAGCGTTTGCCGCGCCGCTGCTGTCTCCCGTAAGCAGATACACGTCGATGCCGAGGCTTTTGAGGTTTGCAACAGCCTCGCGGCTGCCGTCTTTTACCGTATCCGCAGTGGCGATTATACCGAGAAGACTGCCGTTTTTCGCGGTGAATATCGGCGTCTGTCCATTTGCGGCGATATCGTCTATCACAGCCTTTTGCGCCGTGAGGTCGATGCCGAGATCGCGCATAAGATGCTCGTTACCGACGGTGACGGAGGTGCCGTCCTCAAATTCCGCTTTAAGACCGAGCCCGGACAGGTTTTCAAATGAGGCGACCGGTTTGAGCGGAAGGCTACCGGCGCGTTTAGTGATGGCAGCGGCAAGCGGATGTGCTGACATCGCCTCAGCCGACGCTGTGACGGTTATAAGCTCCTCCACGGAGCACGAGACAGGGACGACGCGCATAACGCTGTGTTCGCCCGTCGTGACAGTGCCCGTCTTGTCAAGCACGACAGCCGTCGTTTTATGCGTAGTCTCTAAAGCCTCTCCGCTCCTTATCAGGATACCGTTTGAGGCGCCAAGTCCCGTGCCGACCATGATAGCGGTAGGCGTTGCAAGACCGAGAGAGCAGGGGCAGGCGATAACTAACACCGACGTAAAAACGCGCAGTATGAACGAGATATCATATCCTAAGACTGCCCAAACGACTGCCGCGATTATTGCGATGGCAATGACGGTCGGTACAAATATGCCGGAAACTTTATCGGCAAGGCGGGAGATAGGCGCTTTTTTCGCCTGTGCATCTTCAACAAGCTTTATGATTTTAGAAAGCGTAGTATCGCTGCCCGTCCTTGTGATTTTAGCATATACTGCGCCGTTTGTACAAATGCTTCCGCCCGTAACAGGGGAATCGACGTCCTTTTCCGCCGGTATACTCTCGCCGGTCAGCATGGATTCGTCGATAGACGCAAATCCTGAGGTTACAACGCCGTCAGCGGGTACCTTCTGCCCTGATTTTATAAGGACGATATCTCCGGGCTTGAGCGTAGATGATGCGACCTCGCGTACTACATCGCCTTCAACAAGCAGCGCGGTATCCGGCGCAAGCTCTATGAGCTTTTTGATAGCGCTTTTCGTCTTTCTGCGGCTTCCCGCCTCAAAATATTTGCCAAGCATGACGAGCGTGATAACGATAGCGGCGGATTCATAATAAAGACTGTGGACAAGGCTTGCGTCGTCAGGTATCATGTAAGTGATGGCAAGGCTGTAAATAAAAGACGCGCTGCTGCCCACTGCGACAAGCGAGTCCATGTTCGGATTGAGGTGCCACAGCGCCTTAAACCCGTGTATGAAAAACGCACGCCCGAAATAAAGTATCGGTATCGTAAGAAGAAGCTGGGTCAGCGCAAAATTTTCCGGGCTTTCGTTCATGTCCATGATTGACGGCACAGGCAGCCAGCTGAAAAACATCTGTCCCATGGAGATGTACAAGAGAATGACAGAGAAAATCCCGGCGCCAATAAGGTTGCGTCGGCGCTCTATCAGGTCAAACTCCTCTTTATCGATCTCAGGAGCCGCAGCTGCGGCTGTTTTCTCCTCCGGCGGGACGAAAAGCGATATGCCAAAGCCGGCTTTTTTGACTTTTGCCATGATCATATCAGGCGTCACCTTTGCCTCGTCATATTCGATCGTCATTTTATTAGTGGTGAGGTTTACATCGCTGCGGGAGACGCCGTCCAGCTTTCGCGTTACGCGCTCGACAGAGCTTGAGCATGCGGCGCACGTCATCCCCTCAATGATATATGTTTGTTCGGTCAAGTTCACACCGTCCTTTCACAATAACTCCATATAGTTTATATGATATACTTTTTGCAAAAAACAGTCAATAAATCATCGTTTTTCACAAAAAATTCACCTATACTGAAAATATAGTAATATAATTATGGTTAGATAACAGTAACTTGATCACATAAAGCGCTATTTTATATTATAAAATTTAAGCAGAGGAGGCATGGATAATGTCTAAAAAAATACTTGTGATAGAGGACGACACAAATATTGCCGAGCTTTTAAGACTGTATCTTCAGAAAGAGGGATACGAGGTTTCAAACGCGTATGACGGCGGCAAGGGGCTTTCGGAGTTTGAAAGGTTCAAACCCGATCTTGTACTGCTCGATATAATGCTTCCCGTTATGGACGGATGGGCTGTCTGCAATGAGATACGTCTCACGTCAAAAACGCCGATAATCATGCTCACCGCTAAAGGAGAGACGTTTGATAAGGTCAGTGGGCTTGAGATGGGTGCGGACGATTATATCGTAAAGCCGTTTGAGATGCGTGAGGTGCTTGCGCGGATAAAGGCGGTACTGCGCCGGTATGATGAGGACGATAAGCCAAAGGAGAGAAAGCTCGTGTTCGATAAGCTTGAAATAAACATGGACTCTTTTGAGCTTATAGTGGACGGGAAAAAGGTGGATACTCCCCCAAAGGAGATGGAGCTTTTGTACCATCTTGCGTCGTCGCCGAACAGAGTATATACGAGAAACCAGCTTCTTGACGAGGTATGGGGCTTCGATTATTTCGGCGATTCAAGAACCGTGGACGTACATATAAAACGTCTGCGCGAGAAGCTTGAGAATGTGAGCGATCAGTGGTCACTGAAAACAGTGTGGGGCGTCGGCTACAAATTTGAACTCAATGAGAAAAAATAAGCCCGCAAGCGGGCTGAAAACAGACCCATAGGCAGGTGGAGCTGGAATGCGGAAAATAAGACATCTCTATATGCAGACATTTATGACGATATCCGTCATACTGCTGATAAGTTTTATGATATTGGGTATAGCTTTTACCTCGCTAAGCTACAGCTTTCTTATGAGCGAAAGGCGTGATGCGTTGTATAAAACGGCAGAGGAAGTTGAAAGGATGACCTCCGCTTATACTTCGGAGTGGGAAATCAGCGGACTTGAGCTGCGCATGGTGATATCGGGAATGTCATATGCATCAGGATATCATATAATGCTCTGTAATCCGAGCGGCGTTATAGTGTCATGTTCGGACACAAAGATGAACTGCGACCATATGCGGAAAACAGTGCCGGATACGGTGCTGATCGCGGCAGAAAGCGGTTACGGGTTTGCGCGCATAACCGACCTAAACGGTATATTTTCCGGTAGAAGATATACCGTTGCTTTGCCGCTTCGTTCTGATCTCAACGATGAAATAATAGGCTATGTTCTGCTGTCAAGCGCACCGTCGTCAATGGCAGAGCTGTGGCTGCAGTTTGCAAAGATGTTCGTGGTCATTGCTCTCATAGTACTGTCGCTTGCGTTCATTTTGTCGCTCATAACGTCTAAAAAGCAAACGAAGCCGATAAATGCGATGGCAAATGCGGCGCATAGGTTTGCAAGAGGAGATTTTTCTGTTCGAATAGAGGATACCGGCAGAGCGGACGAGATAGGCGAGCTTACAGATGCATTCAACGCGATGGCTGATTCGCTGGAGCGCTCTGAAAACCTGCGGCGGGAGTTTATAGCGAATGTCTCACATGAGCTTAAAACACCGATGACCACGATAACCGGCTTTGCCGACGGGATAATAGACGGTACGATACCGTATGAAAAGCAGAACGACTACCTTAAGATAATCTCATCGGAAACGAGACGGCTGTCAAGGCTCGTGCGAAATATGCTCCAAATGTCGCAGCTCCAGTCGGCGGATGCGTCCGTGATAGCAAAAAGCAGCTTCGATATAACAGAGGTCGTCCGCCTGTCGCTTTTAAGTCTGGAGTCCAAGATATCCTCGCGCGGGCTGGACGTCGAGGCGCAGATCCCGGAGGAGGCGATAATAACGCGCGGCGATAAGGATGCAATAACGCAGGTCGTGTACAATCTTATCGACAACGCCTCAAAATTCGCAAAAGAGGGATCGGTTATAAAAATAGATATCTGGAAGCAGGAGGGGAAGGCGTACGTCTCTGTAGAGGATGAGGGTGAAACCATCCCGGAAAATGAGCTTCCGATGATATTTGACAGATTCCATAAAACCGATAAATCAAGGAGTATGGATAAAGACGGCGTGGGACTTGGACTGTATATCGTAAAATCGATCCTTGACAACCACAACGAGGACATCTTCGTCACAAGCCGCGACGGCGTCACAAAATTTATTTTCACGCTTACGCTGTGGAAGAATTAAAAAGCGCTTTTTCGGCGGCAGCGGCATGGTACGATAAAAATGCGCCGCATGCCGCTGAACCGATGCTGACGAATTGCCGCGAAATGTCAAATAAAATAAGTAAAATCAAAACCGCCCGGCAGAGTTTCCCATGTCAGGCGGTTTTGAAGCTCAAAAGGGTCTTTAGAGTCAAAGTTTCACAGAATTCCGTTCTCCGCAGGGAACGGAACAAAGTTAGGTTATGTCATTTTCGGGGACATGCGCCTCGAAAATGACCCCGCTCGTGACGGACAGGGCGACTTTTACGTAAGTAATCGAGCCCTATCCGTCACGTAATCTCTTCTGTCGAAAAAGCATGGACTTTTTCGACAGACTAAAACCGCCCGGCAGAGTTTCCCATGTCAGGCGGTTTTAATATATTTAAGCTAAAGTATACGATGTTTTAGAATCCGAGCGGATATGTCCAGCCCATATCGTCTTCGACCGTGCCGGTCTGGATGCCGTACAGCGTGTCGTAAAGTCTCTGGGCAATAGGACCGACCTTTGTGTCGGCGACTTCATAATCCTCGCCCTTGAAGTTGAGCCAGCCGATCGGGGAGATGACGGCAGCAGTACCCGAGGCAAATACCTCCTGAAGGCTACCGTCGCGAGAGGCGGCGAAAACATCGTCGATAGAGAGCTTGCGCTCCGATATTTTGACGCCCCATTTTTTGAGAAGCTGGATGACGGAATCTCTCGTTATGCCGGGCAGTATCGTGCCGCTTGTGAGAGGAGCGGTGATGACTTCGTCGTTGATGCGGAAGAAGGCGTTTGACGTGCCTATTTCTTCTACGTATTTATGCTCGATAGCGTCAAGCCACAGGACGTCCTTGCAGTCGTACTGCATCGCCTTTTTAGAGGCGCGCATGCCGCCGCCGTAGTTGCCGCCGACTTTGGCGTATCCGGTACCGCCCGGAGCGGCGCGGATATACTCGTCTTCGACGAAAATACGTGTCGTCGTGATACCGCCGTCGTTCGCGGCATAGTATGAGCCTGTCGGGCTCAGGATTATCATGAATTTATAGTGCTTTGCCGGCAGAACGGAGAAAGACACCTCGTCTCCGAACATGAACGGGCGGATGTACAGCGACGTACCGGGGGCGGACGGGATCCAGTCCGCGTCTTCCTTAACGACTGCTGTAACAGCGGCAAGGAAGAGGTCGCCCGGGATCTCCGGCATACACATGCGCTCGCATGTATGCTTCATTCTCTCGATATTACGGTCCGGTCTGAAGAGCTGTATCTTGCCGTCAGGTCTGCGATATGCCTTCATACCCTCAAACATCATCTGCGCGTAATGCAGCACGGCTGAAGCCGGCTCTATCAAAAACGGCTCGTGCGGGACGATGCGTCCGTCGTGCCAGCCCTGTCCTTCGTCATATTCCATGACGAACATGTGGTCGGTGAAAAATCTTGCAAAGCCGAGCTTCGTCTCGTCCTCCGGACGCGGCTTCGGATGGGTCGTTCTCGTAACTGGGAAATTATAGGGCATAATAATT